>NZ_JBSGYQ010000084.1:0-29157 GCF_053610585.1 Streptomyces sp. NPDC054887
TCACCACTCCTCCCGGTCTGACCAACGAGCCAGACCCGTGGAGGGGGTCAACTTTCAAGCGCCGCTACCGGTCCACTTTTCAGCCGTCGCCGACACGCCGAAGCATGTTGCTTGAAGACGCGCGAAACCTCGGGAATCCCAGCATGTCCAAGCAGCACCTGTCCACTGTCAGGGCACACTGGCCTCCCGGTCCACCCCTGCTCACATTGATCACTTCAGAGTCACTCGCCCCCCATCTATTACCCGTTGCTGGATCCCTGCCGAGCGCACGGTGGCCTGCGTATCTATAGTCAGCCTCACGGGCGAAGCGTTCGCACGGGGCAGAGACCACGTCACCCAGGCCTGAGAACGGGCCTGCTGACCGTACAGCGAAGGCTGCCCGTTGCACGGCGCAGCAGCTCGGCATGCAGACGCGACCAGCGCGCGCAGTGGCAGATCATGCTCAATCTTGCTCGTAATTGATTCAGTACAAGCATCTTCTTTCACATCTGCGGGTCCGGGAGGTATCGTCCCGACCGCATGGCTGATCCGCCCGTCAGGGAAGCGGATACACCGGCACTCCTGTCGAAGCCGCGACTCACAGCTGGTTCGGCTCGCAGACCCCAGTCGGCCCCCTCACTGGCGGGCCCATAGGTCAAAGGTGGAATGGGCAATGAACAAGCAGATGCTCGGCATTGTGACGGCCTGCGCGGTCGGTGCACTCACTCTCAGCGCGTGCGGCGGCAGCGCAGGCAGTAAGGCGGCGTCCGGCGACGTGACGCTGAAGCTGGTCGCGGCGGATTACGGGGACAAGGCGTCCAACAGCTCGACGGGCTACTGGAAGGACGTGGTTCAGCGGTTCGAGGCAGCCAATCCGAGGATCAAGGTCGACGTTCAGGTCATCAACTGGAACGACATTGACTCCCAGGTCAAGACCATGATCCAGAGTGGCAACCTCCCGGACATCCTCCAGACCGGAGGTTACGCGGACAAGGTCTCCGACGACCTGCTGTACAAGGCTGAGGAAGTGCTCTCCGGCAGTACCCGCGCCAACGTCATCGACAGCTTCGCCAAGGCCGGGCAGGTTGATGGGACGCAGTACGGCATCCCCTTCGTCTCCTCCGCGCGCGCCTTCTTCTACAACAAGGACGTCTTCGCTAAGGCCGGCATCAAGGAGGCTCCGAAGACCTGGGCCGACCTGAGAACCGCAGCCAAGAAGATCAAGACCACGGTACCCGGCGTCACCCCTTACGCACTGCCGCTCGGACCGGAGGAGGCCCAGGGCGAGACTCTGATGTGGGAGCTGGGCAATGGTGGTGGCTACACGTCGACCGACGGGAAGTACACCCTCAACAGCCAGTCCAACATCGATACCTTCAGCTGGCTGAAGACCAACATGGTCGACACCGGCCTCACGTACGCCAACCCGGCGACAACCGACCGCAAGACCGCCTTCGCCGACTTCGCCGCCGGCAAGATCGGCATGCTCAACGGCCATCCCTCGCTGATCCAGCTGTCCAAGGACGGCAAGATCGACTACGGTGTCGCACCGATACCCGGTAAGTCCGGACAGTTGACCTCCACGCTCGGCGTGGCCGACTGGATGATGGCCTTCAAGGACAACGGCCACCGGGAGCAGATCAAGAAGTTCCTCGACTTCGCGTACTCCAAGGAGAACACGCTGAAGTTCGATGAGATGTACAACCTGATGCCCGTCACCAAGGACACTCTGCAGGAGATGCAGTCCAGCGGGAAGCACAAGGACCTGGAGCCGTTCTTCGGACTCCTCCCCAATGCTGTGTTCTACCCGCTCGGCGACACCACCTGGGACATCATCTCGGCCGAGATCAAGAAGAGCGGTGGCACGGCCGTCAGCGGTGACCCCGCACAGGTGCTGGGCGACCTGCAGCAGAAGGCCCAGGAAGCCGTAGCGGACAAGTAGTCGGCTGTCCGGCGGGCTCGCCGGCACCGCTCCGTGCGGGGGAGAGCCCCAGCGTCCGCTGCCCCTCCCCCGCGTCTCACCACCTCGCGCACAGCGATCTGCCCGTCAGGCCTGGCGCCGATACCGGAAGGTCTCCGTGTCCACCCATCACGTCTCTCATCGGGCCGGCGAGCCCTCAGGCGGCACTCCGAAGGGGCGGCGATTCCCCTTCGCCCGCCTGGGGCCGCTGCCATGGATCGGCCCGGCCGTCCTGCTGATCCTCCTGGTCGTAGTCTGGCCGGTCTACGAAATGGTTCGCACCTCGTTCCTCCGAATCAGCAGTAGCGGCTTCGTACGCGGAAGCGCCGGCTTCGACAAGTACCGGCAACTCTTCGACGAATCCAGCCTCACCTCGGTAATCGCCGCCACGGTCCTGTGGACCGTGGCCGTGGTCGCAGTCACCATGGTGCTCTCATTGATGTTGGCCCAGCTGTTCAATCAGCAGTTCCCAGGCCGCCGTGCGACTCGCTGGGCTCTGATAGCCCCCTGGGCGGCTTCCGTGGTCATGACCGCCATCGGGTTCAAGTGGATGCTCAACCAGACGGCTGGCGTGCTCAACACCTTCATGACCGATCTGGGTCTGATCGAAGGCCCAAGGGACTGGCTCGGCGACCCGGCCACAGCCTGGCCCTGGATGATGCTCGTCGCGGTGTTCGTCTCCCTGCCCTTCACCACCTACACCCTCCTGGCCGGCCTCCAAACGGTCCCCGCGGAACTGTACGAAGCCGCGAAGGTGGATGGCACAACCCCCTGGCAGTGTTACTGGAGGATCACCCTGCCGCTACTGCGCCCCGCGTTCCTCGTAGGCGTAGTGATCAACCTCATCAACGTCTTCAACTCCTTCCCCATCATATGGAGCATGACCCGCGGTGGCCCGGACAGCGAGACGGCCACTACCACCGTGTTCATGTACCAGCTCAAGAACTCCGACATAGGCGAGTCGGCCGCCATGTCGGTCGTCAACTTCACCCTGGTCGTACTCATGGTCGCGGTCTTCCTCAAGGCCAGCCGCTGGAACGAGGAGGAAGCCTGATGCCCCATCAAACGCACCTGCCCGAGCACGCTTCGAGTACCCCTCTGAGTCCAACACCACAGCTACTTCCCGCGAGTGCAGTGACGAAGCCCAGGCGAGCGCTGCGGCCGCGCACACTCGTGACCGCGTCGGTGGCCTGGTTGCTCGCTGCTGTGTTCCTTCTCCCGTACGTGGAGATGGTGATCACTGCGCTTCGCCCGGCCGCCGAACTCCGCGACTCCACCTACCTCCCTAGCGACTTCGCCTGGTCCAACTTCGTCGACGTCTGGCGTGAATCGAGCCTGGCGGCAAACCTGCGGGTCACGCTGCTGGTGGCTGGGGGCTCCACGCTGCTCGTCCTCCTGGTCGCACTGCCCGCGGCCTACTACACCGCCCGCATGAAGTTTCGAGGGCGCAAGCTCTTCCTGCTGCTGGTGCTGATCACCCAGATGTTCCAACCCACTTCACTCCTTGTGGGCCTCTACCGCGAGTTCTACCAGTTGGGCATGCTCAACTCAGTGTGGACGCTGGTCCTTTGCAACGCCGCGTTCAATTTGGCCTTCGCAGTCTGGATCCTCACCGCGTACATCGGATCCATCCCAGTCGCACTGGAGGAAGCGGCGATGATTGACGGGCTGGGCCGCTTCGGCGCGCTCGTGCGGGTCACCCTGCCTTTGGCGCTTCCGGGCATCGTCACTGCGATGATCTTCACTTTCATCGCCGCGTGGAACGAGTTCGTCATGGGTCTCACCCTCTCCACTGTGCCCGAGAGCCAGCCACTGACCGTGGGCATCAACAGCTTTATCGGCAACTACACCGTCCAATGGAACTACCTCTTCGCGGGCTCGGTGATCGCCATCGTTCCTGTGGTGGTGCTCTTCGCCGTCATCGAGCGCAAGGTCGTCTCGGGCCTGACCGCCGGGTCAGTCAAGTAGCCCCCAGGCCTGGTGCTCTTCCGCGTTGTACCACACGCCGCCCACACACGTACGCGATGCGCGCGCCGTGGCATGAGCCGCGCCCGTACGGGCCGATCGGTCTCGGCTCGCACGGAGAGGCCGCGGTGATGAACCGGTGTACAGCGACGCCACGCATACGGTGGTTCTCCGGCCAGGGCGGCGGCCGACTGACGGATGCCTCGTCGGAGCCCCGGGGCGATAGGTACGCTCCTGGGCATGCGTCGCCTGCGGCGGTGCTTCAGGCAGCGATCACCTTGATTCCGATGTCGTTCAGGCGGGCGACCATATCGGCAGGCACGGCCGAGTCGGTAACGATGACGTCGATATCGTCAAGCCCGCAGATCCGAGCAAAGGCCCGTTTGCCCATCTTCGAGGAGTCGGTCACTACCACGACCCTATGGGCGCGTTCGGCGAACAGCCGACTGATGCTGGCCTCGTCCTCGTGGTGGGTCATCACTCCGAGTTGGGGGTCGAGCCCGTCGATCCCGAGGACGGCGACGTCGAGCACAACTTCCTTTAGCACGCCCGCCGTGAGTGGTCCCACCAGCTCGTACGTCTCGGGGCGAGCCACTCCGCCGGTGACCACAATTTTGATCTGCGGGCGTACAGCGAGCTCGCCGGCGATGTTGAGAGCGTTGGTGACCACAGTGAAGACGGGTGCCGTGGCATCGGCCGCACTTCGCTGTCCACCACCTGCCTGGAGGGCTAGCGCGCGGGCCACTTCGGTGGTTGTCGTTCCTCCGTTGAGCCCCACCACATCACCTTCGCTGATCAACTCAGCCACTGCGGCAGCGATGCGCTGCTTCTCTGAGGAGTGTCGGGAGGATTTGTACCGCATTGGAAGTTCGTAGGAAACGCCGTGCGCGATGGCTCCACCACGTGTCCGGACGAGCAGCTGCTGCTCGGCAAGTTCGTCGAGGTCCCGCCGGATCGTGGCTGGCGATACCTGCAGAACCGACGCTGTTGCGTCCACCTCGATTCTGCCCTCAGCCGCGAGCCGCTCCAGCAGCGCGTTCCACCGCTCATGTTTGGACATGTGCCGAAACTCCTTAAGCATCGATCCGCGCGCACAGCGTTCGCAGTGTCCGTTGGCGTCACCGGGCCGACTCACCGGTGGCGAAGGGGGAGCGTACCCCGTACCGAAGAGTGCGCAGCCCGGGTCCCCCGCTTGGCCTCGACGGACCATCATTCCTCTGGACCCGGAGTCAGTGTTCCGTCATACTCCAAACATAGCGATTGCTCATTGATGCTCGAAGTAAGCCATTTGACTGCATATTCGCGCAGAGATCGTGTGGCCAAACCGCCATCAGTGACCCCTCCTCCCTTACAAGGAGCTATCCACATGCCCTCCGCAACTCCGTCACGCACTGCCGTCGAAATCGCCTCGCAGCCGGAAACCTGGCTGCGCGCCAGGGACTCACTCGAACTCTTTTCCGATGTACTGCCCCGACGCGGCGAGCGTGTCGCTCTCGTCGGCTGTGGAACATCCTGGTTCATGGCGCTCGCCTACGCCCAGCTACGGGAGAGCGGCGGTCACGGCGTGACCGACGCCTTCGCCGCCTCGGAGTTCCCACACGGGCGCCGTTACGACCGGGTACTCGCGATCAGCCGGTCTGGAACCACGACCGAAGTCCTGGACCTCCTGGCCCGGGTGAAGGGCAGCACTCCGACCGGGGCGCTCACCGCCGACTCCGAAACACCAGTGATGCGCATTGCCGACGGCGTCGCGGTCCTGGGCTTCGCGGACGAGGAGTCGGTGGTCCAGACGCGGTTCGCCACCACCACGTTGGCACTCCTCCGCGCGCACCTGGAGGCAGAGGGCGCCCTGCCGGACAATGTTCGGCCGCTCGAACAGGCGATAGCCGATGCCCGGCAGGCGATCGAGCTGGAGCTCGACGCCGACTTGTGCGCCGCGGAGCAGGTCACCTTTCTCGGCACGGGCTGGACCTACGGTCTGGCCCTGGAGGCGGGGTTGAAGATGCGCGAGGCTGCCGGAGCGTGGACGGAGGCGTACCCAGCCATGGAGTACCGGCACGGGCCGATCAGCATCACCGGCCCCGGCCGGGCGACATGGATCCTCGGTCCGGCTCCGCACGGGCTGGTCGACGACGTCGCCCGGGTCGGTGGCACGATCGTCGCTAGTTCCGGCGACGGCGCGGGCGATCTCGATCCGTTGGCGGACCTGATCCTGGCCCAGCGGCTGGCCGTCCGGCGCGCCGAAGCACAGGGCTTCGACCCCGATTGTCCGCGCAACCTCACGCGTTCGGTGATCCTCGAAGGCAACCATGCGTGACGAGGGCGACCGGCAGGACTGTGTCATCGCCCTGGATGTGGGCGGAACGAACATGAAGGGGGCCGTGCTCGGCCCGGACCTGAGGGTTCTGCACGCCGTCCGCAGGTCGACCCCCCGGTTGTCGGGTCCGGACACGGTGACCGACGCGATCGTCGCCATGCTGCGCGCCCTCAGCACGAGCGCGACCATACGCGGCCTGACGGTCCACCGTGCGGGAGTAGTGGTCCCGGGAATAGTCGATGAAGAGTCGCGGACAGCCGTCTACTCGGCCAACCTCGGCTGGCGCGACCTGCCGCTCGCCGCTTGCCTCGAAGGCGCGTTGGGAATCCCCGTGACACTCGGGCACGACGTGCGGGCCGGCGGGATCGCGGAGTGCCGCCTCGGTGCGGCCCGAGGGGCACGCGACATCTGGTTCGTACCGATCGGGACCGGCGTGTCCGCCGCCGTCTTCGTCGAAGGGCAGCCGGTCCACGGCCGCGGTTATGCGGGTGAGCTCGGTCATGTGGTCGTCGAACCCGGAGGAGAGCCGTGCACGTGTGGTGCCCGCGGTTGTCTGGAGACCATCGCCTCGGCCGCGGCGGTTGCCGCAGGCTACATCGCACGCTCTGGACGCCGAGTCGAGGGCGCCGCCGAGGTGGCGTCGCTGGTCGCACAAGGTGATGCCGACGCTCGGGCGGTGTGGGACCGGGCCGTCGAGGCCTTGGCCACGGTGCTGGCGACGGCCACGACACTGTTCGCACCCGAGATCATCGTGCTCGGCGGCGGCCTTGCCGAGGCAGGCGGCCTCCTGCTGGACCCGCTGCGCGCTTCCCTCGCACAGCGACTGACCTTCCAGCGGCCGCCCAAGCTAGCCGTCGCGGCACTGGGAGACATGGCAGGCTGTCTGGGCGCCGGCCTCGCCGCATGGCAAGCCGTGGGTCTCGTGGACCCGCCACATCAAGTGCCGGAGTCCGGGTCGGTGGTGACCGCGTGATCCTCACCGTCACTCTCAACGCGGCACTGGACGTCACCTACCACGTCGACGCACTGCTTCCGCGCGGGTCACACCGTGTCAGCGCATCATTGCCGCGAGCGGGAGAAAAAGGTGTCAACGCCACTCAAGTACTCTCTGCGCTGGCACTCCCCACAACCGTGACCGGCCTCGCGGGCGGTACAACTGGTCGTGCGATACGAAGCGATTTGCATGCAGCTAGGCTCGAGGACGAACTGGTGGCCGTTACCGGCGACTCGCGGCGCACGGTAACCATTGTGTCCCGTGAGGACGGTGACGCCACCATCCTCAACGAGCCATGGCCATATCTCGAGCGGCGGCCTGGCGGTCTTCACCGAGCGGTTCAGTCGTCTGGCCCGCGACGCCCGGGTGGTCGTCCTGCCCGGCCGTCTGCCACCCGGGGTGCCCCCGGACGCTTACGCGCAACTCACCCGGCTGTCCACCCAAGCGGGAGCCATAACGGTCGTGGATGCCGGCGGGCTGGCCCTGGTCGCGGCTCTGAAGGCACGTCCGACAGTAGCGCCTGCACAAACCCTTCGACGACTCGGTGCCCAGTGTGCAGTGGGTGGGGTCCCGGGGACCGGACGGAATCTACGCCGTCACACCAGAGGCAACCTGGCTCGCCACTCCTCCCCTGCGTCTTGCCGGGAACCCGACCACGCCGGAGACGCCTGCGCCGCCCGCAATCACCGCGGGGCTGCTCGCCGCTGCTCCCTGGGACTCCATCCCCCATAATGCCGCAGCGATTTCGGCCGCTGCCGTAAACGCCCCCTGGCCGGCGAGTTCGACGCCGGCCTCTACAGCCAGTTCCGCACCTCCGTCTCCAGGGAGAGAACCCATGCCGCTGTCACCCACTGACAAGATCATCGACCCCGCGTACGCCAGGGGTTCGGGAGTCGGAGCGTTCAACGTCGTACAGATCGAGCACGCCGAAGCCATCGTCGCTGGCGCGGAGAGCGCTGGACTGCCAGTAATCCTCCAGATCAGCGAGAACACCGTGCGCTATCACGGATCACTGGTCCCGATTGGACTGGCTGCCCTCGCCCTGGCCCGCGGGGCGAGTGTTCCGGTGGCGGTCCACCTCGACCACGCGGAGACGACAGACCTGGTCCGGGAGGCAGTCGATCTCGGCTTCACCTCCGTTATGTTCGATGCCTCAAGGCTCACCTACGACCGCAACGTGGCAGCGACTCGGGAACTCACGAACTACTGCCACAAGTCCGAGGTGTGGGTCGAGGCCGAGCTGGGGGAGGTCGGTGGTAAGGACGGTGCACACACCCCTGGCGCGCGCACCGATCCAGAGGAGGCCGCGGCTTTCGTCACGGCAACCGCCGTGGACGCCTTGGCAGTCGCCGTGGGAAGTTCGCACGCCATGCTCACTCGCGACGCCGTCCTCGACTTCGCGCTCATCACGCGCCTGCGGGCCGCTGCCAGCGTCCCTCTCGTCCTTCACGGCTCTTCCGGAGTCGGCGATGCGGATCTCGCCCAGGCGATCGCGGCGGGCATGACGAAGGTGAACGTGTCCACACACCTCAATAAGACCTTCAGCCGTTCGATATGCACCTACCTGGCTGCTCATCCCCAGACCGTCGATCCCCGCAAGTACCTCGGTCCCGCACGCGATGCCGTTGCGGCAGAAGTAGCCCGTCTGCAGCGGCTGCTTGCCGGCGCGTGAGTCGATGGTGTCAGGTTATAGGGCAGGCATCTCCTGATCTGCGGGGCGCTGTCGTTGCCCAAGCCGACGAAGCTCCGATCTGGACTGAATGTCCGCGGGACGGGGACTGTGTTTCGTTCGGTGTAACTCCCGATCATGGAAGATGCACCGATGACCACTGAGTGCCTGGTTGAGAACCGGTCACGGGCTGGTGGGTGTGTGAGGTGTGTGTCGTGCGAGGCGGCGGGTCATGAGGATGATCATTGACCACTTCACCATGGCTTCGTGATGCTCTGGCAGTCGTTCGTAGTCGCGAACGCAGCGTCGTCTGCGGCAGATCCAGGACAGGCTGCGTTCGACTACCCACCGGCGGGGCAGGACGACGAAGCCTTTGACATCGTGGTTGCGTTTGACGATGTCGGGATTGAGGCTCCATCGCTCCTGTGCCCAGGTCACGAGCTTGCCGGCGTATCCGCCGTCCGCCCAGACCAAGGTGATGCGGTGATGGAGCCGGCGTAGACGGGAAATCAGCGGGCGGGCGCCGTCGCGGTCCTGCACCGAGGCCATAGTGACCAGCACCACCAGCAGCAGACCGAGTGTGTCGACAGCGATGTGCCGCTTGCGGCCGTTCACCTTCTTGCCCGCGTCCCACCCGCGGCTGTCCAGGGCGACCGTCTCCGCGGCCCGCACGGACCTGGAATCGATGACGGCAGCGCTCGGCTCGGTGTCGCGACCCGCGTGACGCCGGAGTCGGTCGCGAAGAGTGTCGTGCAGATCGTCGACGTACTGGGCCCGTTCCCACCGTACGAAGAACGCGTACACAGTCTGATAGGGCGGGAAGTCGACGGGCAGGGCCCGCCACTTGCAGCCGTTGTCCCAATGCCGTTGCTTGAGCTATTGAAGTATCGCGGGGGTAAGGGTGATGACCTTCTCCGGAACCCGCCGTGTTCCTTGCCTGACCTGGTCTTTCCTACGCACGATGTACTGCGAGACCGGATGGCGGGTGCAGCGGTCCACCTCGCGTAGCCGTCGCAGACCGTTGTCGAGTTTGCGCACGACTTTCGCGGCCATCCGCTCCATGAACTGGCGTAAAGGGCCGGTCGACCGGCCTGTCTGGAGGACGACGCTGCGTCGGGTGTGCTTGAGGACCTTGACGAAGGAGATCCGGTCGGGGTCCAGACCCTCGCCGTCGGCCAGCCGCATGATGATCCGGTTCAGACAGTGATGGAGAGTCAGGTGGGCCCAGATCTCCTGGCGCACCAGCTCTGGCGACACCGACCGCAGAACCTCGGCCCTTCCTCGCTGGAAGGTCTTCAGCTGCCGGTAGGCGGATTCGACCTCCCAGCGCTCGTGATAGAGGGCTGCCAGTTCCCCGGCGGACCAGGCCTCGGGATCGAGCAGGTCGGTCAGCAGCCTGATGGTCTCGCCGCCGTCGACCTGGTAATCGATCACCCTCACAGTCACCCCGCCCGGATGGGAGCGCCGCTGCCCGGCGAGGTTCATCCGAGTCAAATACGTGCCGTCAGTCAGGACCTCCCTGGGCTTCGCGGCGAGAAAAGTGCGGGCTCTGATCAGCAAATGCGCTCCGGCCTGCATATAGGCCTTCCACAGTGCGACACCGGGGAAGGCCCGGTCCATGATCACCAGCATGCCGGCGGCACTGCCGGCCATCTCTGTCGCCAGCGCGGGCTCGCCACCACCGCCCTTGAAGCTGCCTATCCGCGCGTCGATCGTCGCGTGCGTACCGGTCTCGGTCAGCGTCACCACCCTGGCTTGCGGGAAACCCACAGGCCGACCGGCACTGTCCACCTGTCCGCCAAAGGCGGCACGTGTCGTATCGTTCTCCGGCACGTCCAGCAAGAACCCGTCGACCGCGGCGACTCTCATACCGCGCCAGAACGCCGCCTCGAGTGTGGGCGGAGCAATCGCCCCCGCAATACGCCGGAACACTCCTTCCAACGGTGCCGCCCCAAGCTGTTGCCGGGCCTTGGTGAACGACGACTTGTTCGGGACCGACTGGTCCGTCTCGCCCAGTGCCTCAACTAGGTTCTCCGCAACATCGTCGTAGGAGTCCTGCTGGAACAGCGCGGTAGCAAGCACGAAGTAGACCATGAACCGGCTGACAGGGGGCGGGGTTTGGCATCCCGCCGACCACACGAGGTCAACACCTCGTCCACCAGCTCAGGAACGATCCACTCGGTGAGCAGCCCGAGCCGGACCTCATCGGATAACCCGATCCATGGATGCATGTCCGGCCAACGAACCAACACCCCGGCGGTCACCGTAGCTGGGAGATGCACTACTTGCATCTCTCAAGCAACGGCATTGGCCGTTGTCCACCACATACCTGATCGCGTCGACGATCTTTCGCCGGCAGTGCTTCTCCGGTCGGCCTCCCCAGCCCCACCGCCAAGCGGCCAAAGGCAGCAACGGCTCGGTGACCAGCCATTCCGCATCGCTCATGTCCGACGGATACCGCCGCGGACGCCCGGCCCACACCCCTCTCCGGCCGTACCGGCAGGCCACGCAACAACACGCAGAAGGCGGAACAGAGTTGGCATCACAGAGCTCGGAACGGTACAACGGCATGGCAGGGCTCCTGGGGCAACGGTTTGGCTTCGCAACCGCTGTTGTTACGGGAGTCCTGCTCTGCTTACACCGCACTCCTCACCACACCACCCGAACGTGACACTCCACTTATCGCTACCGGTTCTCAGCCAGGCACCGAGAGGGCGTTTAGTCCTCTATTGAGATTGTTGTGCTGGTATTAGCTTCGGCCTCGTCGTGGCTTCCAGGTCTGGTGGGGCGTGCGGTGCACGAGAGGTCTTTGCAGGGGCGTCTTGGTGCGCCTGGTCCCGTTTCATCCCAAGGCGCCGGGGCGTGCGCCGTGTGCTTCGGGCGCCGGCCTCTGCGCCTGGGCCTGCCGGGTCGTGGGTGGGTAGCCCGGAATCGTGCCTGAACGTCGTCGATATCCCAGTGATCTGTCCGATGCCGTTGGGAATTGGTCGCGCCGGTTCTGACCGCGTGGCTGGCCGAGCGCCGCGGCCGGGGCCTGGACACGGGCCGGCCACCGGATCACGATCTGCGGAGCCTGCTCGACGCGATCCTCTACGTGAACCGGACCGGGATTCCATGGCGCTACCTGCCGCACGACTACCCGCACTGGAACACCGTCTACGCATACTTCGCGCGCTGGCAAGCCGAAGGCGTCTTCGACCAGCTCAACACCCTCCTCCGCCGCCAAGTCCGCAGACAGGAAGGCCGAGAGGAGGAACCGACCGCGTGTGTCATCGACTCCCAGAGCATCAAGACCTCCACCAACGCCCCCACCTCCGAGCAGGGCATCGACGCGGGCAAGAAGATCGTCGGACGCAAGCGGAGCATCGTCATCGACACCGTCGGACTCCTCCTGGCTGCCATGGTCACCGCAGCGAGTGTGCAGGACTCGATCGCCGGCCAGACCCTGATCGAACGGGTCGCCGCCGACCACCCCACCGTCCGCAAGACCTGGGTCGACGGCGGCTACCGGCAGCACCTCGTCGACCATGGACCGGGCGCCTCGCCACCCCTCGGCATCGACATCCACATCGTCCGTCGTGACCCCGATACCAGGGGATTTGCCGTCCTGCCTCGCCGCTGGACCGTCGAGCGGACTCTGGGCTGGCTCATGAACCACCGCCGCCTCGCCCGCGACTACGAAGCCCACCCACACCGCTCCGAAGCCATGATCCACCTCGCGATGATCAACCTCATGACCCGCCGCCTCACCGCCGAATCCACCCCGAGTTGGCGCGGCACGTGAACCGCACTCAACCCGGCAATCCGGGATGAAACAAAGGGACGAAACGCCCTCTCAGAACGCGGACGGCCCTTGTCCCGCCGACCCGCCGCGGCTGGTGAGGCCGGTGAGGCCGGTGAGGCCGGTGAGGCCGGTGAGGCCGGTGAGGCCGGTGAGGCCGGTGAGGCCGGTGAGGCCGGTGAGGCCATGGTCCTCCATCGGTCACAGTGGCCCTGGCATCAGATCGCTGGCACACCACTCGACGCGGGCAGCCGCAGAGCGAGTCGATCACGGGGCAGCTCCATCAATCCACATTGGCGGCCGAGATACATCATATGTGCGCGCGCCTGGTGCGGGTCCAGTGAGAACACCCACGGTCCCGGGATCAAGACAACGGAGTAGATGCCGTGCTGCACGGCTTCAGCGAGCTGGGTCAGCCTTGGCTTGTGATCAGTAGAGCGGCAACCGTTGTCCAGATAGATGGTAGGAGCGGGCAGACGAATCGCGGCCGCATAGGTGCGGAGAGCGAGCCGATGAACCCTCATCTCCGCAGGGTCATGAGGGTGGCAACGAAGGTAGGCAGCGACATTCACATACTCACTCGGGGCATCGACGTCATCCATAACGACTCCTGAGGGGGGTGGCCTGCGTCCCTCCAGGAAACGACTTCGGAGCGCAACGACCAACCTCTGACGAGAAACGTTTAGGACACCGTTTGACCTGATACGCCGAGGTCGATGGGTGGTGCATAGGGACTCGGTCAGGTTGGCCGCAGCGTCGCTGCGCGCGGTGCTGAACGTTCCGTAGCAACGGTGAACCCGTTTCCCGCAACCACGCATGCACGAAAAGACGTCTCCCTGCCGAGTGTGCCCAGGCGGTGGCTGCCCCGGCCTTCAGACGACCGAGTCCAAGGGCGGGCGACGGGCTGAGGGGCGCCGCGGCATCGCGCCACGAGACACATACCATTGTGCGAGAGCCTGCACGGATCTAAGGAGTGTCGTTCAAGGGGAGGCGGCGTCGGGTCGGGGTGCTAGGCGCTCGTGCGGAAACGCCGAGCCCCCGAAATGGCCCGCAGGAGCATGCCGCCAGACCCCGTGACGACCTGGAGGAGGGGTAAAGCGCCTCAAGGTCCGTCACAAGAATCCGCCCGCGCGCCGCCTCTTACAGCAAACAAGACCCCACACACCGATAAACAACAGACCCCGGCGCTACCCATTGTGCGGCCTCGGCGTTGAGTAGGTGGAGGCTGGCAGCCAAGCACCTCAGCGGCCGCTGCGAGACACACCACCAGCCGCCCCCAGGCCGCGCGTTCCCTCCTCGCATGGAGCTTGTCCCCTGTGGGGGTGCGGGTTATCCGGTGAGAGCCAGGTTGTGCAGCCGGGCGATGCCGAGCATGGCTTGGTGCACGCCGTTGCCCTTGAGTCGGCAGTCGCGCAGGATTCTCCAGTTCTTCAACCGGGACAGTGCGTGTTCTACCCGGTCTCGGGCCCGCCGGTGGACGGCGTTCTCCGCCTCTTGAAGCGGGCTGAAGTGCGTCTGGCCTCGTCGTTGACGGTGCGGGATGAGCAGGCCGGCGCACTGGTAGCCGCCGTCGGCGATGGTGGGTGCGCCTCGGCAGGCGCGGTCGACGCCGGACTCGGTGAAGGCCCGACAGTCATTGCGACTGCCGGGCAGCGGCAGGCCGATCGCCACCACCAGGCGACTGTTGGCGTCGATGACGACCTGAAGATTCGTTGAGTAGCGGTAGTTCTTGCTCGAGGCCGCGACTTACGGTCGCGGGTGGGCACCAGTGTGCCTTCGACGATGTACACGGTGTCCTTGCGCGGCCGGCGGGCCGGCGAGGTCGCCAGCAAGGGCGCCAGGTGGTCGAGGATGCGGTCGGCAGCAGACTTCGAGACCCCAACAACGGCACCACCTGCCACAACGTGAGGCTCGTGCGCCAGCACGTGCCACCAACAACACCCCGTCCTCAAGCGACAGCCGCTACGGCCGACCACGCTGAACGTCACCACCACGGCGTCGCACCAGTGCCACCAACCTGGCGAACTGCACCTCGGTGAACCCGGAGAGATAACCTCACCCATGTCCAACCAACGCACCAATGCCCGAACTGGTTACGGGACAACCTCTAGCCGCGCGGCAATCTCTCCAAAGGGCCCGGCCGAGTAGTACGACCTCAAGGGCACCCGTCGACTATACCGCGGGGCGTCTATTTCGAATTTTCCCAGAGACATATACAACACGGGCACCGAGTGGTGATACGGCAGCAGAAGACACCGCGTTCATTCGATGGTGAAGTTTCTCCGTAATGTGGCACACAACACACGCGCACTCCTCCCCCGAGGATCTCCGCAGGTCACCGAGCGTGGCACCTGACACTCCGAGGCTATTCGCGCAACCAGCCACGCCAAGCTCGTAGGCTTTTGCCAACCCCTCAGGCCCAATACTGTCGAAGCATCATAAGAACGAGAATACTTCGACCCGATGCTGCGGACTCCCTGCTAGAAACGGAATCTCCAACATCCATCCCTGCTTTCGAACTGCCATAAGCAGGCGGCCTTCCTGGCCACCGATCTCGGAGCGACAGCCATGCCGAAGACCGGACACGCGAGTACGCCACTCCCCCCTTGGCCGCAGCGCGCGATGAGCGCGGTGCCCGCTGACATCGCACAGGCACATCGCGAGGCCGCGCTGCGCCCCTTCCTCAAGGACAGCGACCTCACGCTGGTCGCGCTTGCGAAAGAGGGTCGGAACGGCGCCTTCCGGATCGTGGCCCGCAGACACTGGGCAGCCATCTGGACCTTCCTGGACCACTGCTGCCAAGACGCATCCCTGGCCAGCGCATTGACGGAACGCACATTTCAGGATGTCTTCGACAAGGTGGCGAGTCACGGCAACGTCGAACATTGCCTGCGGCGACTACTCCTGCGTACCGCTCGCGATGTCGCGATCGGACAACTGCAGATCGGTGGTGGCGCCGGACTCGCACCTGGCTTCCGTCGATGGGTGGTCAGTGGGAGCCTGCGACCGCTCAGCGTGCCGGCCCGATTGACGGATGCCTTCCAGAGGGTGGAGAGCCGGTACCAGACCGCTTTGTGGCACGTCGTGGTGGAGGGCGAGTCCAGCGGCCGCGCAGCCGCCGTGCTGGGCACCACCCGCCAAGACGTCACGCGACTCTTAGAGGCGGCCCGATCCTCTCTCCACGACTCCTACCTGGAGACACTACGACGCGACACGGAGGCGCTGGACGATCTTGGGGAGACATCCACGCACGCCACCCATGTGACGCGAGCGCTGGCCACTCATGACGGCGAGACGATGGACCCCGTCGTGAAACAGCACCTGGAGGGCTGCCCCTGGTGCGAAGCCGCCTTCGACGACCTGACCCACCTGGACGTACGCCTCGCTGATCAAGTACCACGTCTCTTGATCGGATGGTGGCCCGCTCGAACCCGCGTGGGCCCCCGGGCCAGTGCGGTTCTCGCGCGTAAGCGCCCACCCACTGAGATGAAGGACGCCGCTGATCGCCCAAGAGCACGGCGCCGGGTCAAGACGCTGCTGACGATCAGCACTTTTGCGACCCTGCTCATCACGGCAGGCGTCGTCGGGAGTGCTGAAGAGCGACTGGGTGATCCGACGCACCGGCCGTCAGAGGCGCCAACCGCGTCGAACGAGACGCCGCCCCCGTCACAGGACAGCGCCGCTCCCACGACGGAGCCCCCCAGCAGCCCAACCGCAACCGTCAAGCCCTCGGTCACCCCTCCGGAGCGCCGGACGTCACGCCCCTCGCGCCCTGCCCAAACACCGAAACCCGAAGAGTCACGGGAGCGCCCACCGGTCGTCACGATCCCTGCCGGAGCGGCGCTCGTCCCGAGGATGAGAGCGGCGGGAGTCGGCACGGTGGCTACGGACGACGGAGCACGCGCCTTCACCGACAACAGCTGGATACGCTTCGACAACGTGGACTTCCGCGGCACCTCATACGACCGCGTCCGTGTGGAGGTGCGAGCCCTGAAGGGCCATCACCTGGTACAGGCGGAGATCCAGATCGGATCCCCAAATGCGCCGGCCACCTCTGTTCTCGCCAACCAGGATGGCCCCCTGACTCCTACGACGGCGATAACGGCTCCTCAGGGCGTGCACAGCGTTTACATCAGCGCCGACTGCTCCGGCCCTCGACACTGCCTGGCGGTTGAGGCGGTCACGTTCTCGAACTCGGCGATGCTCGACTGAACGGCTCTTTTACGAGTTCTTCTCATCCTTTGTCGGAAGTTGCCCAATGCACTACACACGGAAGGTTCGTCAGACACCGTGGCTCTCATGCACCATGACACCCGAGACCCCTTCCTGGGCATCCCTGGCGTGCTGTCGGCGCACCTCAGGCCGCACTTGGCCGCTGTATCAGGGGATGTGGTCGCTGCCATCGCCCGGAGTGTCGCAGAGTACGGACGCATCGCGGACCCCGCTTCCCAGAAGAGGCTGCGGCAAGCAGTGGAAGCGGCGTGCGGACTCTTCGTCGACCGCCTGACGGACCCTCATGCGCTGCAAACGACAGCTGACATGCGACGGATGTATGAGCAAATCGGCCGGACCGAGGCGAACGAGGGGCGCAGTCTGGACACCTTCCAGAAGGCGTTGAGGATCGGTACCCGCACGGCCTGGCGCGCGATGCTGGATCGAGTCGACAAGCGCAAGGTGCCTCAGGCTGTCATCGCCAGTGCGGCAGAAGCCATGCTCGTGCACATGACGGAAATCGCCGACGCAGCAACGAGTGGGTACCTAAGTGCAAACGTACCGAAAAGCCGGGGGCAGAACAGTCACCGCCCTGACCGAGCTCCCGATCGGCTGGTGAGCCTCCTGGTGGCCGACCCTCCTCCTTCTCCGGAGGCAGTGGCCCTATTGGCCCGGGAGGTCCACTGGCCTCTCCCCGAGTCGATCGGTGTGGTGGCTCTCGCCCCAAGTACCAGCGGTCGCCCACTGCTGTTGCCACCGGACATCCTGGTAGGGGTCAAGAGGGACTACTTGGTCGTCCCGGATCCTACGGCCCCCAGCCGCAAGCACACGCTCCGTAAGGTCCTCCAGGGCCGAAACGCCGCCGTTGGTCCCGCAACGTCGCTCACTGAAGGGTTCCGCTCCCTCCACCTAGCCCAAAAGGCACTGCTCCTCTCCCAGCGAGGCATCATCCCCGCCGCCGGCCTGGTCACCAGCGTGGAGCACCTGGGCACTCTCCTCTTGTTCCGCGATGAAGGGCTACTGGAGATGCTCTGCCTACGACACCTCCGGCCGATGGAGGAGGTGAGGGAGCAGCATCGCGACAAGCTCGCCGAAACACTGCTGGTGTGGCTGCAGAGTGGTCATAACGCGAACATCGTGGCTGCGCGCCTGGACATTCATCCGCAAACAGTCCGCTACCGCATGCGACAACTACATCGCCTCTACGGCGCCAAGTTGCTGCAACCCGACGTCCAGTTCGAACTGCAGCTGGTCCTGAGAGCCCGGCTTCTGCGGCAAACCGCTGGTGAGACGGTGGACATGCTGGCCTCCCCGTACGGGAGCGACCGCTACGAACGCCGCTCGCGGAGGCCGAGGCAGCCAAACACTGCTCTGCGAGCAGGTGGATAACCTTCGCCACCGTTCGTCAGCGATCGGTCTGTGCGAGCGCCTGATCGACGCCGTGCCGGTCGGACACATCCAACTTCCTCAATACTTTGGTGACATGGTGCTCAACAGTGCGCGGAGAAAGAAACAGCGCGCGGGCTATGTCTCGGTTGCTGGCGCCCTGGGCCACGAGACGGGCGACCTCCACCTCGCGGGGAGACAGGCGAGAGCCGTAACTGCGCCGACCACGGGGTCTGGGGCTCACCTGGCCCATCTCCCGCAGTACTCGCTCGCAGCGAGCGACGTCAGAGGTCGCTTCCAGCCTGCCATAAGTCTCGATGACGGTCCGCAGCTGTGTGCCGGCCATCCCCGGTGAACCGGCAGCGAGCAGCGCGTCGGCCTGCCTCTCCGTGGCGAGCGCTGCCTGGTAGGGCCGGCCGAGCGCCTGCCACAGCGTGCTCGCACGGCCGAACTCTGCTGCGGCACGAACCTCGTCCGTGCCTCTCAGCACGTGCGCTCGAGCTTCCTTGAGTTCGGCTTCGGCAGCCGGGACGTCCCGCCCTTCGGCCACCTGCTCGAACCTGGTGACGATCCCCGCCGCATTCTCGGGCTGCCCACAAGCCATCGCCGCTTCGACGGCGACGGGCACGAGACCGCAGGCCTGCCACCACTGGTGCTCGGTACCGAGCTCTTTGAGAGCACGCGCCGTAAGACTCCGTGCTTCTCCGGCCTCTCCCTCCGCCAGGTGAACCCTCGCCACAGCAGCCTTGGCCCATAGAGACGCGTACAGCCCGCCCTTCTCGGACGCCGTACGCAAGTGGTGCAGTGCGCGCGGCTGCTCGCCCCTGGTGAGCGCGAGACAACCGACCACTACGGCACGCGCGTTTCGAGACACCGCCATTTCCGGGTAATCCTGGCAGAGCGTGGTCAGACGCTGCTCTAGTCCGTGCCAGTTCCCCGTCCACCAGTCGAGTTCGAGGAGCGATGCCCGGCTATAGCACTCGAGCATGGCGTTGCCGTGAAAGGACGCCATATCCCTACTGTCGCTCAGCAGGCGCTCCGCTCGTTCGTCATGGCCCAGGCGCAGTGCGACGGTCCCCACGTTGTGCAGGGTCCGGTTCGTGTCTGCGGCAAGTTGGGGATCCGTCACCTGCCGAGGTAGACGCTCCACGGCCTCCCAGACATCGGGCTCGGCGCTCGTCGCCGACAGAGTGAGCCGGGCCGTACGGGCCGCCGAGACAGCGACGCTGTCGCCGCTGTCCCTCGCTGCCTGTTCCGCGAGGGCCAGCCACCGCCGGGCGTCCTCGTCCGACCGAGTCATTTCACGCAGCGCGAGAGCACTCTGTGCACGGGCGAGCAGTTCCGGGCGTGACTGCAGGTGTTCAATGGCTTGGACGAGGTCTCGGTGGCCACCCGCCTCACCGCCGTGGTTCACGACGAGGAGGGCGAGGTAGAGACGGATCTCGCCCTGCACCGCTGATGGCAGCGCCGGCGCGGTGAGTACACGACGCAGTGCCCTGCAGATGGTCCGGTACTCGGTCCGGTGGAACGCGATGCGCGCCAGCATGAGAGCGGCGTGCCCTAGTTGCCCGGTCTGCATGTCGGAGTTCTCGAGAATTTCGTACAGGCTTGAAACCGCGGTGCCGGTGTCTCCCTGAGAGATGGCCTGATCGGCGGCGGTCGTAGCTTGTCTGATCCACATGTCGCTGTCACCTAGCGAGCGGGCCTGCCGGGCGATCTGGGCCAACGGCGGCTTCGGGCGGCTCCACAACACACTGACGGCCCTGCGGTGCAGGGTCTGACGCGAAGGGCCGGGGATGTCCCCGTATACCGTGCGGCAGCCGAGTGCGCGGCGGAACGCGTAGGACATGGGGGCTACCTCGTGGAGGATGCCAGACACCAAAGCGGCTGTGAGTCCCTCCGCACCCCGTTCGGTGCTCAGGCCCGCCACCTCCGTGACGACCGACTGCTCGAACGGCGAAGCGAGCACGGCCGCCGCCCGCACCACTGCCAGGCCATCAGGCGGCAGGCGTCTTACCCTGGCGGTGAACGTCTCCGCGAAGGCACGGGGCACCGCAAGGTCGCGTACAGCAGCCGGATTCATCGTCCATGCCTCCGTTTCCCGCTCCTGCAGGGTCGCCACGTCCTCCCACACGATGCGGGGCACACCTTCACTGCGCGAGTAGAGGTGCCCGCTGATCTCCCTGGGCAGGTCCCGTCCCAGCACGTGCGCCGAGATCGTGTGTACGGCAGCCTGGTCCAGAGGTTTGACGTGAAGTTCGAGGCCGTTCACACCGGAGGACCTCGTGTATGCGGAACCCAGAACCGGGCCGGGCACAGGCAGGTCCTCCTCACGGTAGCTGATGACGAGACCTGCTCCAGCGGGCATGTTCCGCGTCAACAGCAACAGCAGCTCCTGGCTCGCCTCGTCACTCCAGTGCAGGTCCTCGACGACCAGTACCACGGGGCTCGCCGCTTCGAGGAGTGCCCGAACGGCCGCCAGGAGAGGGAGGAGCGCTGGGGTCGTCGCTGCTTCACCACCTACTGGCGGGCTCGGCAGCCGGTGCTTCATGTCAGGAACGAGGGGAATGAGTGTGTGCCCACCCGGGAGGTGCGGTACGAGGTCGGGCGACAGCAGGCACAGGCTCCGCACGGGTTCGGCCAGGGCGTGGTAAGGGAACGGCTCGCGCAGCGGGTGGCAGGCCCCCTGAGCTACGCGGACACCCCGGCTACGAAGTAGTGGTACCGATGCGCTGATGAGCTGCGATTTGCCGATGCCGGCCTCGCCCTGAACGAGAACCACCGAGGGAAGGTCCTTCAAAGCGGTCATCAGCCGTTCCAGCTCCTTCTCCCTTCCCGCGAGAAGCACGCCCTTGTCCTCGAGATCCGACGGCCTCATCAAAACCCTCATTCTTTCTCGTACTTGTGCGGCTGTTTCACGCACCTGCCGATCGCGCTGTGCGCCCCTGCGGGCTCTGAAGTCCCGGTCGAACCGGCGTGGCTCCCGCAAGCAATGCGCATGTCGCCCGCTCCAGCAGCAAACCGCCCAGGTGATCAGCACTCGATGGCGCGGACAACACGGCTTAGTCACCGATGGGTCAAGTGCTACGTATTAGCTCGGGGTTCACTGGGAGTCCGGTCCGCACGCATTTCCACGGAGGGGTGCACCGTCAGTCGGTCACCGCGTGGTCCAGCGTGAACCAGGTCTTCGTCCCTGCCCGGGACCTGTGGCTGCCCCAACGGGCTGCCATGGTCTCCACGAGCAGAAGGCCACGCCCGCTCTCAGCCAGCTCCGCAGGCGGGGATGACGAGGCGGAGAGTGGAGTGGTGTCGCGCCCGCAATCGCCCACCGACACGAGGAGTGATCCCTTCCCCTGGGTAATACGGACCTCGACGGGCTCACCTGCCCGGCGCCCCCCGGAAGCGTGCTGGATCGCGTTCGACAGCAGCTCGCAGAACAGCAGCTCTGCGGTATCCACCTCCTCGCTCCACCCCCAGTCCGTCAGGATTCGGCGAACGCAGTGACGTGCACCGGGCACCGAGCGCGTCGTCGCCGGCACAATGAGCCTCAGTGCGCGAAAGACCTGAAGCGGGTCCCACCCGCAGAAGGGACGATCGTGAGGGTCTCGTCGCCAGACCTTCGGTGGGCTTCTGCGCCCGGCGTGGACCGCTCGGGGTGCGCCCTCGTGAGAAAGCCTGCCGTTTCCGGTGACGGCACGGCGGGGCGTGCCGGTCGTTTCGGTCTCCACATCCGCGGGCCTGACGTGCTCGAGGAAGGTTGTCATGTCTGCCTCCTTGGCCAGTTGGGCGATCCTTCCGGATAGTCGCCCTTCTGACTTCAAGAGGACCGCGAGCATCTATGCGGATTCAATGCGGGGCGCCCCTCATTAATGGCGCCAAGCGTGGACGGTACCTGTAGGTAAGGCCGGACGGCAGCTCTCGGTCGCTGCACGACTACAAGGAGATCCGACTCCCAGCGTCCCAGCGACGGTCTGGTATCAACGCTCACCGGAGTGTGACAAGGCCGGTCGAGCGTCCTCCGTCAGCGAGTCGTGGGGAGCCCTCGGGCAGCGGCAAGCCGACGGGGCCAAGGAACGAAGCGGCGGACGTGACCGGCAAGGCCCACAGGGCATAACCGAGGCTGGCGGCCACCACGCCCGAGACGACCCCGAGCAAGAACGCGGTCAGCCTCCCGGAAGCACGCCACCGAGGGCCCGAAGGCCCCCGATGCGCTCCTCCCGGGGTGCGAAGAGTATGCCCAGCCCATGCTCGCGCGCCTTTCCGCCTCCTCGAGGTGCCGAGGTACGGCGGGTCGCCCTGCGGAACAACCACGGTCCGCTTGTGCTGAACGTATGAGGCCCCGGGCCACCACCCCAGGACGGCCCTCGGAAGAAAGCTCTCGACATGGGCTTCCGACTCAGCCAGCGCTTCCAGGATCTGCCGGCATCCGGTGCACTCGGACATGTGCTCGTGCACGCTCGGCGGTGCCCATCCGTCGGGGCGCAGCTGCACGACCGCGTTGCGGCACTCGGGGCGGTCGATGCGCTGCTGGTACAGATACACTCTGAGGTCCCACAGCCTCTTTCGTGTGGCTGTACTGGACTCGGAGATGGAACGGACAGGTATGCCTGTCACACTCGCTAGCTCGACATCGGATTCCCGGTCAACGACACCATGCCACAGAAGGCATTGACTGCTTTCAGACAGCACCGAGAACGCCTCGTTCAAGCGGCCGTCATCCTCGAGGGACCAGGCCGAGCCCTGTTGCACCCAGGACCCGAAGGCGGGGGCGGGGGTGCACCTCCCGACCGAGGAGAAGGTGACCGCCGTGATGCGGACCTGTTCGAGCAACCGGCGACGGAAGCAGCCGAGTTTCCGATGACCGTCGGCCGACGCAGCACCCCGGATGTACTGGAACAACCTGCTGAAAGCCTCGGCAGTGAGCAGTGCGGCGTCCTCCGAAGAGATGACACAAGAGGAGGCATAGGCGAACGCGGCCGCGTAATGGCGTCGGTACAGGCCACGGAACTGCTTGATCCGCCCCGCACGCACCTCGCTGATGAGTTTGTCGTCGGAGGCGGTCACGTTACCCCGAAGGCAGCTCAGGATGCTCATCACATATTTCCGTCGATAGTTGTGGCCGAAGCACTTATGTTGTACGGGTACGTCCAACGCGGCGGTGAAGCCATGGCTTCAGCCGAGGATCTTGGTCAGGGAATGGCAAAGCTCATCGCCGGCGCGAGGCGGAGGGCGGTCCGCCTACGGACGGCGAGAATCTCGCCAGACTCGTCGGCGTATCAGGTGGTCGAGGAATGGCGGATCAGCACTCGGAACAGAGATGGCCATCCTGGCGGAGACATAGTGCTGGCCGGGCCACCAACCCAGCAGGTGATGGGGTATCTGTGCTCGTAGAGCCCTGTCGAGTCCGTTGCTGGTGGGACGGTGTTGCCCACACGTGATGCATGCCGCAGGAGCCTGTGGGGGTTGCTTCGCTCCTCGTGCAGAACGCCTGACGATTGACCGGAATTCGTTTCGGCACCGAGCACAGTCCACTGCCCCTAGATGGGCTTCGACCCAAACCGTGTGGAGTGCGGAGCGCACGGACGCGACCTGTGCGGTGATGGTGTGGGCGCTAAGACCGGTGACCTCGCTGATGTACACGACCTCGTCCCGCTCAACCAGAACGTGCCATGCCACCGTCTGGGACAGAATCGGCATTCTGCCGAAAACTTGAGGGACATGACCGTCGAAGCCCATCGGCCAGAGTGCCCCCTCACGTACCCACAGGGCGAAGGCCGTTGGCGGCGGCACAGCCTTGCGGGTGACGAAAGCCACGGCGGTGGATCGCACCTCATCGAGCAGCCGAAGGCGCAGGCAGCCCGAGTACCGCCTGGTCCAGAGTGACTCGCGTGACATCACCACGGCCAGGACAGACGCGAAGGACCCACACACAAGCTCGTGCGCCTCGTTGTGGTCGTTCACACAGGCCAGAGCATAGGTCATTGCCGACGGGTAGTGACGTCGGTAAATGTAGCGATAGGCTCCGATATCACCATTCCGCACGCTCCGGAGTAGAGCTTGGTCCGAGCGTATGGCCTGGGGCTGCCGGGATGCGAATGGCTGACGAACCACAATGGCACTCCGTCTGACGGTACTTGGCGAACGGCGTACATGGACCCGCTCCTCCGGCGTCACCCTAGGTCGATCACCACTCACTCGTTCAAGAAGTTGTGTGGTGATGACAAATTCCGACCAAGGGTGAACCGATCGGTTCAACGACGCCCCGGTCACCAGGAGTGGACCGGCAGCCCACTGACCGACACCAGCCCCACAGGGGTCAACAGCCGTAAAGCTGTCAGAACGTGAGCACGGAGCGGCCAGTGATCAAAAGCTTGGGTACCGTCCGTCTCACCGCTCGCCCCACTGGCGTCCTGGCCCCCCCAGGTAATCAACGCCGGGTGGGGCGAGCGGCTCGTTGAGCGGGCGGTTTCGGAACGGCGTCGCAGCGGACGGTCCTCACCGCCTGCGTCCCCACCTATCCGGAAGGCCCTTCAACCCCCGTGAGCCACACACAGCAGCCGGCGCACGACCCCTTCAGGCAGCTTCCCCCAGCGTTTTCCACGTTGCTTGAGCCGCTCCTTCCATCGGTCGCGGACGACATCGTCGAAGCCATCTGCGTCAGCATCCCGGAGTACGCCCGCCCCGCGGACCGCGCCTACACGAGGGTGCTGCGCAACGCGGTGGACCAAGCCCTGCGCATGTTTCTCAGCCGTGCATCCACGACGAAGACGAGCGGTGCCACCCTCGCTTCGACGTACGAAACCATCGGCGTTTGGGAAGCCGGCGAGGGGCGCAGCCTCGACTCGTTCCACCTGGCCATGCGTCTCGGCTCACGGATCGCCTGGCAGCAGGTGGTGGAACGTACCGATGAGCGTGTGCTGCCACGGCACCAGCTAGCCGCACTTGCCGAAGCACTGTTGGTTCACATGGATGACATCTCGGCCGCCGTCACCCGCGGCCACCTGCGGGCCAGTTCCCGCCACAAGCACGAACTGGCACTCCGACGCAAGAGGCTCGTGAACCTGCTGGTCTCCGATCCGCCTGCCTCGGCGGAGGCGATCTCCGACCAGGCGCACGTGTGCAACTGGCGCATGCCCCGGCAGCTCGCCGTCGCCGTCGCCGACGACGTCGTGCCGCTGGAGAACACCCTGCCGTCCCTGCCCCCCGACATCCTGGTGGCCCCTTTGAAGGCCGGCACCTGCTTTATCGTTCCGGATCCCGAGGCACCAGGGCGTAAGGACCTGTTGCGGCGCGCTCTGAGGGGGAGGAACGCCGCCGTGGGCCCGTCCGTGCCTGTCACCGAGGCCTCCCATTCCCTGCGCTGGGCCTCGGACGGCCTCCTGCTCATCAGGGGCGGCATCATTCCCACCGCCGACCTGCTGTTCTGCGTCGACCACCTGGCAACGCTTTTGCTTTTCCGGGACACCAAGCTGCTCGAAGCGCTGTCCCGACACCACCTGCATCCGCTGCGGACATTGGGGGACCAGCGCCGGAATCAGCTTGCTGAGACTCTTCTGATCTGGCTGCAAGGGGGCCGCAGCGTCGCCGTCGTGGCGAAGCGCCTGCAGGTTCACCACCAAACCGTTCGCTACCGGCTGCGGCAGCTGGAAGGCCTGTACGGGAGCAAGCTGCACGATCCCGACCTCCAGTTCGAGCTGGAACTCGTACTACGGGCGCGAGAGCTGCGCCAGGCAGCCGCGCGGGACAGACAACTGGGGGATTTCTCGGGTATTTCCGAGCCTTGACAGTGCCATCGGGCAGACTCACCATTGGCGTTGCGCAACTCGCAATCCGTTTCACTATACGCACCGAGACGCAACGAGGTGTCATGAGGATTCCCGTCTGCCCGCTCGCGGATCTGCCGCAGGGAGAAGCCCGCCGACTCGAGACCGAGCCCCCCATCGCTGTATTCCACACCGAGGACGGCGACGTCTACGCCATCGACGACACGTGCACCCACCAGGACGCGTCGCTCGCCGACGGCTGGCTGGACGGATGTGAAGTCGAGTGCCCGCTCCACGCATCCAAGTTCGACTTGCGCACTGGCTGCGCGGACGCCCCGCCCGCCAAGCGGCCCGTGCGTACTCATGAGGTCGGGATCGAAGACGGAATGGTTTACGTGCTCCCCTCCCAAGCCGAACCCAACCTGCCGCCGGACATCACCTCTCGTCTCACCGGGGGACGTACATGAAGACCATCGCTATCGTCGGTGCCTCCTTGGCTGGCCTCTCGACCGCTCGTTCGTTGCGCAAGCAGGGTTACGACGGGCGACTGATCATCATCGGTGACGAGCAGTACCGTCCTTATGACCGTCCTCCGCTGTCGAAGGAGTTCCTCGCCGGGAACATCGGCGAGCCTGCCCTCTCCTTGGAGATGGAGGACGAGAATCTCCAGGCCGAATGGCTGCTCGGTGCACCCGCCACCGACCTAGAGCTCCGACAGCGCTCCGTCGTCGTCAGCGACGGCCGTCTCGTGCAAGCGGACGGGATCGTCATAGCCACCGGCGCGACCGCCCGCCGCCTGCCCCGAACCGGCCACCTCACCGGCGTCCACGTCCTGCGCACCTTGGACGACGCATGGGCACTCCGGCGGGACCTGGAGCGAGGGGGCCGGCTCGTGGTCATCGGAGGCGGCTTCATCGGTGCCGAGGTCGCGTCGACCGCGCGCACCCTCGGACTCGATGTGACGGTGGTCGAAGCCGCCGACGTACCCCTCGCCCGCGCCTTCGGTAAGCCCATGGCCACGGCTCTCGCCTGGCTCCACGCCGCCAACGGGGTCAAGCTCCGCACGGGAGTGGGCGTTCGCTCGGTCACCGGGCACGGCCGAGTGCACGAGGTGGTCCTCCAGGACGGCACCCTGCTCCCTGCGGACACAGTCGTTGTAGGCATAGGAGCCAATCCGTGCGTCGACTGGCTGCGCAACTCGGGAGTGAGGATCAGCAACGGCATCCACTGCGACGCCAGGGGCCTCACCAACATCCCCGAGGTCGTCGCCGTGGGCGACTGCGCCGCCTGGTACGACCCCGACAGCGGATCGCACCACCGGGTCGAACACTGGACAGGGGCACGCGACCTGTCCTCGGTCGCCGCAGCCTCCCTACTCGATCCCGGCACCCCACCCGTAAGGCAGAAGCCGCCCTACTACTGGTCGGACCAATACGGTGTCCGTATTCAATTCGCGGGTAACCGTGAACGCTCGGACTCCGTGAAGGTGGAGGAGGGAACGCTCGGCGAAGGAAGCTTCGTCGCGGTGTACCGGAGCGGGGACAGGCCCGTCGCCGTCCTCGCCGCGAACGCGACACGGACCTTTACCCACTGGCGTCGCCGCCTGACCGCCGAAACGGCAGTCCGGTGATCGCGTGGCCGCGGCCGGGTGCTCCGGCCGCGTACCCGGACGGGCTGCCCCGCCAAGAGCGCACGCTAGTCATGGGCATCGTCAACGTAACACCGGATTCATTCTCGGACGGGGGCCGCTGGTTCGACCCGAGAGAAGCCGTCGCCCACGGAATTGGCCTCATGGAGCAGGGAGCCGACCTGCTGGACGTGGGAGGCGAGTCGACCCGTCCGGGTGCGGTGCGGATCTCTGCCGCAGAGGAGTTGCGCCGCGTCCTGCCCGTCATCCGCGAACTCAGCGCCTCCGGCGTCACGGTGGGCATCGACACCATGCGCGCAGATGTCGCCGCCCGTGCCGTCGACGCCGGCGCGCGACTTGTCAACGATGTGTCCGGTGGCCTCATGGACCGTCGGATGCTGCCCCTGATCGCCCGTTCCAGCGTCCCGTATGTGATCAATCACTGGCGCAACCACGGAAACGGGCCGTTGTTCACGCCTGCCCGGGGGGACATCGTCAGTGAGGTGATCGGCGACCTGCGCGACCGCACGGACGCTGCACTCGCGGCCGGGATACCGCTGGGACGGCTGATCGTCGACCCCGGCATCGGCTTCGGTAAAGCCGTGGACGACAATTGGCCCCTGCTCGGACGGCTCCGGGAGTTCGCCTCCCTCGGGTGCCCCATCATGGTGGGCGCCTCACGGAAGGCATTCCTGGGCAAGTTGCTCGCCGACCCGGTTACCCGACGGGATCGCCCAACGGACGCCCGGGAGGCCGCGACGACGGCGGTGACCGTCCTCGCCGCCGCTCAGGGAACTTGGTGCGTACGGGTCCATGACGTCGCCTCGACGGCCGATGCGCTGCGGGTGACCGCGCGCTGGGGTCGCGAGGCACTGACATTGGCCTTCTAGGCCCAATACCGCTGATTTAAGCGGGTTTCCGGCGTCTGCTGGTTGGTTTGGTGGGTGGCACCAGCGTGACGGTGGGGACCGGTGGTGGGGGTGGGTTGCGGTGGTGGGGATGTTTGAGGTGCCAGTTGCTCATCTTGCGTTTGACGACGCGGGGGTTGGAGCGTTGTCTGCGGGGTGGGAGGAGTCGTTCCAGCAGCTCATGGGTGGTGTGGGTCAGGGCTCGGCTGAGTCGTGAGGGGGGAAAGTGCCGCCTGGTCGGTGACATGGCGGCGGGCGATGCGAAGGGTGCGGGTGAACGACAGCCGGTCGGGGTCCAGGCCGGCTTGCTGAGCGGTGTGGTGCATGACGTCCCGCAATGCGTGATGCACGAGAAGGAAGCCGTAGATTTCCTGCTCGACGCCGTCGGGATATTGCGATCGCAGGACCAGCTGACGGCCACCTTGGTGGGTTTTGATCTCGTCCAGGGTGTTCTCGATTTCCCACCGCTGGTGGTAGAGGCCCGCCAGGTCGCCGGCGGGTGCCTGGTCGGGGTCGCAGATGGTCGTGATCAGCCGGTAGACCGTATCGTCGCCGCTTCGACCGAGGGTGTATTCGATGACGCGAACCCGGGCCGG
>NZ_JBSGYQ010000085.1:0-28616 GCF_053610585.1 Streptomyces sp. NPDC054887
TCATCAGACACGCAGACTTCAACGGCACGAGGACCCGGCGACATTGCAACAGGATACAAACTTAGCCCTTGGATTTCAGGCGCATGACACTAGCGCGCGCCCACTCCTCATGGTGCTTCCGCCGTCACGAGCGGTAGTACCGGACCATGCGCCACAGGATGACCGAAATTATAGGTTTCGTGCGTGTGTGAGGGGAATTCGATTGGTGTGTAGTGCTCCGCCCGTGGCGGACCCGGGGTTTGTCGTGTACGGCTAACGCGGCAAGCGCGGGGTAACCGACGCCTTGAGCAACGGGAAGGGCGGCGACAGCGGCCGCCTTCGGGAAGAAAGGGACTGGGTCATGACCACCCAGCATCGTCCGGTTTCCACCACCCGCAGCCCGGTACAGCAGGCCGCGCTGCTGGTCGGGGCAGTCTTCCTCCTGGTGGGCGTCCTCGGCTTCATTCCGGGTATCACCACCGACTACGACACCATGAAGTTCGCCGAGCACCACTCGGAGGCGAAGCTGCTCGGCGTCTTCCAGGTGTCGATCCTGCACAACATCGTGCACCTGCTGTTCGGCATCGCCGGTGTCGCCATGGCACGCGCGGCCTCCACCGCCCGTACCTACCTCATCGGCGGCGGCCTCATCTACCTCGTGCTGTGGCTGTACGGCTTGTTCATCGACCACGACAGCTCAGCCAACTTCGTCCCTGTCAACTCGGCGGACAACTGGCTGCACTTCGTCCTGGGCCTCGGCATGATCGCCCTCGGCGTGCTCCTCACCCGCCGTCGGCCTGTGGGCAGGTGACCGGGACCGCCCGCGTTCCCCGACCCAGGTCCTCCGCCGCTCTACTGCGCGGCGGAGGACAGCCGAGGGAGAGAACGGTATGACACTTTCGATCGCGGAGCAGAGCATCCACGAACTCGGCGGCGAGGCCAGTGTGCTGGCGCGACAGCGACGTGACCACGAAGAACTCGACCGCCTGATGAACCTCTACGAATCGGGCGCCGGGACAGCGGCGGAACGGCAGGCCACGCTGAAGGACATCGTCCAGCTGACCTTCACGCACGCCTTCGCCGAAGAGGTCGTGCTGTGGCCGGCGCTGCGGAGACTGGCACACGACGGTCAGGAACTGACCGCCAGGGTGGAGGAGGAACACCAGGAGATCAACGACCTGGTCGCCGAGATGGAACGCACGGACCCCGCCGACCCCGCCCACGACGCACTGGTGCGTCGGGCCTTCGCGCTGATTCGTCAGGACATCCGCGACGAGGAGGACCTGCTGCTGCCGCGGCTGCAGGAGGCACTGGACCGCGCCCGCCTGCGGACGCTGGGGTCGGCGTGGGAGACCGTACGCCGCACGGCCCCCACCCACCCGCACCCGGCGGTGTCGCGCCGGCCGCCCGGCAACGCTGTCGCCGGCGTCCCGCTCAGCGCCTTCGACCGGGCCCGCGACCTCCTGCCCGCCGGCGTACGCGCGCCGGGCGGACGGAAGGCGGCGGTGGCCGCGGCCGGGGTCCTCGTCGTGTGGCTGGTCGGCAGGGCGGTACGCCGCCTGCGCTGACCCGGCCGGCGAACGCGTCCGGACGGACCCGCCGGCCCGTGCGGACGCGCTCGCCGACGCCCCGGGGGACCGCCGCGATTTTCGCGTGACTAGGTGTGGTTCTCCTGGGTACTCAGAAGGATTTTTCCCGCCCTGATTAACGAGAGGCGGCCGGGGCAGACGGTCAGCCATGAACGGTGACCCGGATCTTCGCAATCCACTGGCCGAGCGCGCTGCCGCAGACGAGCCCCGGGACGCCGCGACCCCCGCCGACCGGGCGTGGGCCGGCGCGGCCTACGACGGCACGTCGGAGGACATCGGAAACGCCCGGCGCTTCGTCGTCGGCTTCCTCGCCCGACTGCGGGAGGAGAGGCGACTCGACATCTCGTCACACGTGACCGGTGTCGCCCAGTTGGTCGTCAGCGAGCTGGTGACCAACGCCTGCAAGTACGCTCCCGGGCCGTGCGTCCTCAGCGTCGAGCTCGCGGGAAACGCCCTGGAGATCACGGTGTGGGACAGCGATCCGGTGCTGCCGGTGGCCCGCGCGGCGGATCCCGGCCGGGTCGGCGGGCACGGCCTGGAGATCGTCGGCGCGTTGTGCGGGGCGCTCGAAGCGTGGCGCGAGCCCATCGGGAAGCGGGTCAAGGCCCGGGTCCCGGTGGAACTCGTCGGCTGAACGCCCCGGCAGCGTTCGTGGTGTCGTACGACCGGGGTCAGCGCCCGCCCGCTCGCCGTCCGGTACGCGACCCCCGGTAGGCCGCTTTCCTGAGCCCGCTGAGGCGCGATGTCGGGTGCAGCTTCGGCAGGTGGTGCAGGTACGGGTCGTACGCAAGGCCACCGGTGGCGCGCGGTGTCTCGTGGAGAATCGTCAGGCTCGCGATGTGCGCCGCCGGTTCGCCGGAGCGCGCCGCGCGCAGCTCGAACGAGAGGGGCGCGCGCCGCAGGGCGGCGCGCAGGGAACCCGGGTCGCCGCGCACGGCGGGCGAACCGGCCACCGGCACCGCGAGCAGCACACGCCGGCGGTGACCGAGCCGGTAGGCGAGGAGGGTCGAGTACGGACCCGCGAGCGCCCGCCGCCTGGGCAGCGGCAGGTGCCGCGTCCAGCGGCCACCGCCGCTGGTGGTGAACAGCAGATCCAGCGGACGGCCCGGCCCACCGGCGTCCACGACGCGCACGGCCAGGCCGAGCCCGTCCGGAAGCCGCCCGGGAAGGCCGGCGGCACGGGACCACCGCACCAGCACGTCGTACCGGCCGGCCCGGTCGAGCCACGGCTCGCCCCACGGCTGTTCCGGCGCGTGCACTTCGAGGGTGCCGCCGCACACCACCCCGTGGGGATGCAGCGCCGGTCCCCGCCTCCGCTCGGCCACCCACCGGGCGACCGTCCACGACCAGGACCGCCCCGGCTCCGTGCGGTCGCCGCCAGGGGTGTCGCTGTGACCGCTCATGGCTGCTCGCTTTCGCTGCGTGCACCGCCCGCGGACATCGCGGGGCGGTGGGGCTACAGGGACCCGAGGACCGGGAACGACTGCCGGAGTACCCCCGTGAGCCGGGTGCACACGGAACAGCACACGGGGCATCACGGACGCCCCCGGGCCGGGTGGCGGTCAGAGCGGCGATATGCCCCGCCGTGTCGCTGCAACCCGCTGCGCCACGAGTGACGAGAGGGGAATAAGTGCGGTCATGGGGGGCATTCGTACGGCACTTCCGCAGGATGACTGGAGGGGCGGTAGCCGTGTTGATGCCCGATCGGCGCTATGTGAGGTCTCTGCTTGCCCGGTACGCGAGCGCGCGCATCGCGCTGGCGCAGAAGAGCGAGCCGGCGTGGGAACGAGACCTGGAAGACGTCAGCTACACCCTGTGTGTGGTGACCGGGACCCGTTCGGTCGCCGACGCGATCGCCGCCGCCGACGAGATCCTGGCGGGCACCCGGCAGCCGGAGGCGGCGCCCGAGCCGTCCGCGGCGTCCGACACGGCGCTGGCGGCCTGACCCGACGGTGTCACCGCGTTCGCGGGCGAGGGCAGCACATCCCCGCCCGCGCGCGACGCGGTCGCCGTCCTCACCCCGGCACCGCTTGCCCGGCGTTCCGTACGGCCGATCACGGAGTGTCTGCGCAACTCCCGTGCAGAGGCCACCAGATGGGCTCCCTGCCTCCGGCGCCGGTCATCTCCGCCCGCCGATGGCTGCCGGCTTCCGTCCGACTACGGCCGGCTTCTACCACTGTGCGCGGCCTGCGCCTTCGTACGGTGTCGCGCCCGGCCGGGTCATCCGATGATCACCGCAGCGGTGGCGGCTGTGACCGCGGCCATCGCGGCCCGCATGTTCCGGATCGCCTCGCGGACGCTGTCGCCCGCCCACTGGCCGTCCGCGATCTTCTCCATCCTCGGCCTGATCTCGTTGCGCGGGACGTCAGGGAAAGCGAGACGGTGCAGGTTGGCCGCGTGCACGAGGGCCACAAGACCCGCGGTGCGGTCGTCGGGAGCGGCACCCTGCACGACGGTCGCCGTGAGACGGGCCCGCAGTTCGCGCTCGACGGATCCGTCGGCCTCGGGATAGCGCCGGACCGGGAAGATCCCCAGTACCTTGCGGTCCTCCTCGCTCACCAGGCCCCGGTCTCGGAGGCTGTCGATCGTGGCCGGCACGGCCTTGGAGTGGTCCCTGGTCAGCCAGTCGGCGACCTTCGGGGCCTTCGTCCGCCGGTCGGTCCAGACCTCGATCTGCGCCAGGCGGCCGTCGAGGAGCGGGACCCCGGTGGGCGCCGTGTCCGTCACACGTACCCGGCCGTCCCGCACGCCGACGCGGCCGGCGAGGACCAGGTCGAGCAGAATGCCTCCGGCGACCGCCCATCCGGCGGCCTGGCGCTCCTTGGCGGCGCCGGAGTCGTCGTCCAGCGACAGCAGCATGATCTCCTCGGCCAGGGTGACGGCCATGCGGTGTTCCCCTCGATCGGTCGGCGTTCCGGTCCGGGTTCGGACGGTGTCGTGCCGACCTTTTAGACAGGCGGACGTGCCTGCGGGTTCCCACGGCCGCCGATTCCGTCCGGGTGAGGGCCGACGAGGACTAGCGAGGGCCGGCCGGCCGTGGTGAGACGCGCTGACGACGGCGGCGGGTCGGGCGGGGCCGTCGGGCCGCCGGACCGGGCGGCTCCCCGCGTGTGTTCTGCGCGTGACCCCGCTACCGGGCGGCCGTGGCCGCGCGTTCCAGATCGCCGAAGAGCAGATCGGCGTTGATCGCCGCGCCGGCCCGGTACCCCGCGCTCGCGGCGTTGATCACCTGCTCGGCAGGGCCCGTCGCGTTCCCGACGGCCCAGACCCCGGCGACGCTCGTACGGCCCGTCGTGTCGACCGCCGGGTAGTGACCCATCGGCGTCTCCGTCGTCTCGGCGCCGAGTGCGCGCAGCAGGGCGTCCCTCGCCACCGGGAGGCCGCCGGCGAACAGCACGGGCCGGGGGAACACCCTGCCGTCCGCCATGCGCAGCCCTGACAACCGGCCGTCCGCCACTTCGAGTCCGGCGATCTCGCCCTCCACGACGGCGACTCCCGCGGCGGCCAACTGCCCCCACTCGGCCTCCGGGAGGTCGCGGACCGTGTGCAGGAAGAGCGTCACGTCCTTCGACCACTGCGTGAGCAGGAGGGCCTGGTGTGCCCCGAAGACCGGAGAGGCCAGCGCCGCCAGGGGCCGGTCGCGTACCTCCCAGCCGTGGCAGTAGGGACAGTGCAGTACGTCGCTTCCCCAGAGCCCGGCCAGGCCGGGGATGTCCGGCAGCTCGTCGACCAGGCCGGTGGCCACCACGACCCGCCGCGCGCGCACCGGCCGACCGCTCGCAAGGACGATCCCGAACTCGCCGTCGCCGTCCGGACGTACCTCCGTCACCTCGTCCTCGACCAGCCGAACGCCGTACCGCTCCAGCTCCCGGCGCCCCTCTGCCAGGAACTCCGCGGGCGGCATGCCGTCCCGGGTCAGGTAGCCCTGAAGGCGGGCGGCAGGGGCGTTGCGGGGCTCGCCCGCGTCCACGACGAGGACGCTGCGCCGTGAGCGGCCCAGGACCAGCGCCGCGCTCAGACCGGCCGCTCCACCGCCCACGACGACCACGTCGTAGGCGGCGTACTCCTCGTGTGCGTGTGCGTGTGGGTGCGCGTTCTCGACGGCGTCCGGCCGCTCGTTCTCAGTTCCGCGGGTCATGGTGACCACCTCCTCGCCCAACGTCGCACCGCCGGCCCGGTACGGCAATCAAGTTTGCCGATACCGCAAGACGAGTGCGGCCGCAGGTGTCGGGGCGGTGGCCTCGGTGCGCCGCCAAAGCCTTTCGCGGGCACCCCACTTCGGGAGCACTCGGGAACGTACGGCCACGGGACCGCGTCTCCCTGGGCATGATGGAACTCTTCGACTCAGGGCCCGACGACTCCGAGGAGACCGTGCGGCCCGGCCCCCTGTGGCGACACGCCGTGTGGGTGGCGGGCATCACCGTAGGCGCGGTGGGAGTGGGCTGGGCGAGCGCGCTCTTCCGTATCGGCCCCGAGGAGTACGGGATGCCGTCCGCCGCGCCGGGTGCGGTGTGGCCGTACCTCGCGGCCTGGGCCGCGATCGGCCTGGTGGTGGCGGCCGCACTGCGAGCGGCCGCCGCGAGGACGCCGGTCTACGCCCCGGGCCGGGTGGCGGCCGTGCTCACGATTCTCGGCACCCGGCTCTCGCTGGGGTGGCGGCCGGAAGCGCCGGTGCTCGCCGCCATGGCGGCCGCGGCGCTGGTGGCCACTGTCGGGTGGTGCGGTTTCGCGCTGCGCGCCCGTACCCGTGTCCGCCCGGCGCCGACGGCGGAGCGGGTCGGCGGGCGGACCGGGCCGTCCTGACTTTCGCCGGCGCGCCCGACGCGGGGAAGATGGTGTGCGGCCCCCGCGGGATCCGCGCCGGGCCGCCCAGGCGAAACGGAGGCCGTGCGGTGGAGTCCAGTGAAGCGGCGAAGGCCACGGCCGGTGGCGTGGCGGCACGCCTGCCGGAACTCCTGCACGACCTGCCCCCGGGCCGGGGCGGAGCCCTGTGGCGGCTCGACCAGGAGGGCCGCCAGCTGGACGCCAACGTGGTCCGCCTCCCGGCCGGCGCCGACGTCGGTGCGTCCGTCGAACCGGATCTCGACGTGCTGCTGTACGTGACGGACGGCAGCGGACGCCTCGAAACGGACGGCGGAACGTACGATCTGCGGCCCGGGTGCGTGGTGTGGCTTCCGCACGGCACCCGCCGGTCCCTGGCGGCGGGCGGCGAGGGGCTGGTGTATCTCAGCGCGCACCGCCGCCGTGCGGGCCTGGCCATCCGGAACGCGAGCGGTGGCGGGGGCGAGGCGCCCTGCCTGCTCGACCGGGTCTGCCTCGCCTGCGGCCGCCTCGCCACGGAGGGGGACGCCCTGTTCTGCGGCCGGTGCGGGGAGCGTCTGCCCGGGTAACGACCTGCGGGCTGTACGGCCCACCACCCGACTGGCGTCACCTCTAGCCTCATGTGCAACTCGTAGGTTGCGTGACAACCGCTCGTCGTGCAACCCTGGAGTTGCATCAATGGACGCCGACGAACGCCGACGAAGGAGTTCCCCATGAGCGAGGACCGGATCGAACGCGAGACGCTGATCGCCGCCCCCCTGGAGCGGGTGTGGACACTGGTGGCCCAGCCCGGCTTCTGGGTGGCCGACGAGGCGAGCCTGCCCGGCACCGTGGCCGAGGAAGGCGCGTCGATGGTGGCGAAGAACGCCGAGTACGGCGACTTCCCGGTGCGGGTGGAGAAGGTCGAGCCACCGACGTACCTGGCGTACCGCTGGGCCAGTGCGTTCCCGGGACAGGAACTGCGCGAGGACAACAGCACCCTCGTGGAGTTCACCCTGACCCGGCAGGGCGACGAAACGCGGCTGCGTGTGGTGGAGAGCGGCTTCGCGGCACTGGCCGCTTCCGAGGAGCTGCGGAGCAAGGCGGTGGAGGACAACACCGGCGGTTGGCCGCAGGTCCTCGACGCGCTGAAGAAGCGCGCCGAACAGCCATCCGTATGACGGGCGAACCGGGGGCCGTCGGCGAGGCCGTCGACAGCGTACTGGCCGCGCTGGCCGACCCGACGCGGCGGCGGCTCCTCGACCTGCTCGCCGCCCGGGGCGAGGCGACCGCGACCACACTCGCGGGGCCGCTTCCCGTCTCGCGTCAGGCGGTCGTCAAGCACCTCGCCGTCCTGGACGCCGCCGGGCTCGTCACCAGCGGCCGGGTGGGCCGCGAGGTGCGCTACGCGGTGCGCCCGGCGGCGCTGGACGCCACGGCGCGGTGGATGTCCGCGCTCGCGACCGACTGGGACCGAAAGCTGGCGAAGATCAAGCGCATCGCCGAGGCGGCGGAGCGGGAGCCCGGCACGGAGCGGCCCGACTGAGCACGGCACACCCCGACGTGGAGATCAGGCCACGGACCCCACAACACCACGCCCTCGGCACCTGGAGCCTCGACCCGCCACCCCACCGTCCCAACGCTGCGGACAGCGTCCCGGTGTGACCCTGCCGTTGCTCGCCCCGGGACCCGAAGAGCACTGGGACGAGTGGGCGTCGGTGGCCGAGCGCCGACGGGACCGCGAGCCCGGTCACCTGGCCACACCGTTCCGGTTGACCGAGCTCGTACCCGTGGGCCGCGTGCTCACAGGTCTGCTCGTACGACATGGACTGGGGCGGTTTCCGGCCGGGCCCCGACTTCGGTGACTGGTACACCGCCTGGCTGGACGAGCCGCGACACGAAGCCGCATGTCACGGCAGCGGCGCCGTGCGACTCAGACCTCCGGCAGGGAGGGATCGGGAGTCCAGGGGTCCGGTGCGGTGATGGACCAGCGTTCGTGGTCCCGCCAGTCCCCGTCGATGTAGAGGTAGGCCGGCGAAACGCCTTCGTAGCGGAAGCCCAGCCGCTGCACCAGGGCCAGGGACGCCTTGTTGGCCGACTGGATGTTGGCCTCCAGCCGGTGCAACCGCAGTTCGGTGAAGGCGTACCGCAGGGTGACGGCCAGTCCTTCGGTCATGTACCCGTTCCCTGCGGACGGGGCGAAGGCCGCGTAGCCGAGCGACGCTCCCTGGTAGCGGCCCCTGATGATCGAGTTGATGTTGACCGTGCCGGCGGCCGCTCCGGTCTCCCGGACACGGACGAGGAAACCCCGGTTGGTGCCGTCGTCGAAGCGGCGCATCCAGACCCGGAACTCCTCGGCGGTCGCGGGCAGTTGCATGAACGGCCGGTGCAAGTCGGCACTGGCCCGCACGAGCGTGCAGAACTCGTCCTGGTCGGCGAGGGTGAGCGGGCAGAGTTCGACTCGTGGCGGCATCGTGAGCATGGCCCCACGTTAGTGGCCGTCGGTTCGCCGACTCCTTGGTACCCACCGCACCAGCCGTGGTGATCGACGCTCAGAACTCCGACACCAACACCCCACGGCTCACCGTGCGCGAGCCGTGGCCCGTCAGTCCGGTTGCAGCGATCGCAGGATCCGGTCGGGGAGGATACGGGCCGCCTGATCGAGATCGATGTCGTACGTACTGGCCAGCCAGCGCCGTGCGGTCTCCTCGACGGGACCCATCACCAGCACTTCCAGCACGGGCGCGGGCAGCGGCGCGATCTCGCCGGCTTCATGATGCGGGGCCGCAGCCACTCGCCGACGGCCGCGAACCTGGCCTCCTTGACCGCGCGGATGTCCCGCGCGTGCGCGGCGAGGTGTTCGTGCGGACGAGAGGGGGTGAGCGCGCTCAGGGTCGCGGATTGGTGCGGTGCCACCGGGGGCGGGCGTCGGTGCCGCGGCGGCCCGCGACTGAGGCGCAGCGCGGACACTGGAGCTGGACGCGGTCCGCCGCGCCGCCGGACTCCGGAAAGGTGTCCTGCCAGGCGACGTGCGAGAAGCGCGCCAGCTGGGAGCGGCTGAGGGACAGACCGCAGACGGTCTGATTCGTGCCCGGCTCCCAGGCGTGGACCTCCCCGGCAGGCAGGCGGCGCCTGCCCTCCTCCTCGTCGGTCCACTGCCCGGAGGCGGCGACGGCGTACTGCTTGGTGCGTGGCATGTCGTACCTGTCCCGGTGCTCGCGAGCCGGCCCCGAGGCCGACCGGCGCCGCACCGTTCCTCGACTGTGGTCCTCCGGGGAACGGGTGCCCGGCCTGCGGGATTCAATGACGCCGACCTGCTGGAATCGGCGAACGGGCGAACGGGCGAACGGGCGAACGGGTGAATGGCGGACGCCCGGCGAGGCACCGACGTGGACCGGTGCGCAGGTGCGCCTCTGCCGGTCCGGATCACCCGGGGCGGGTGCGGGGAGGAGCCGTGCCGCGGCTCACGGTGCCGAGCCGATCGGCTACGCATGGCCACCGGTCCACCCGCCGCTCACGCGTTCCACCGCACGCCCCCGTCGCCGGAACGGGGGGATGCCGTCGTCCGGGGCGGGAGTGACCGCTGGCGGCAGCCGTCCCGGAGCAGGTCGCGCAGCGTGAGCGCCGCCGGCAGCGGAGCGGCGGGCAGTGCGACGTGGACCGTGCGGCGCACCGCCGGGTCGGTGAGCCGGCAGAGGGCGAGTCCGTCCGGGACCGCCCAGGCGGCCAGCGACGGGACCAGCGCGACCCCGAGCCCGGCCGCCGCGTAACCGAACTTGCCCGTCCACTCCGCGATACGGATGATCTTCCTGGGGGTGAACCCCGCCCGCGCGCAGGCGTCGGCGAGCATGGTGGGGCGGTCGCCGTACGCGTCCTGAAGCCATGCCTCGTCCCGCAGTTCACGCAGATCGACTACGTCGGCTCCGGCCAGGCGGTGCTCCCGCGACAGGGCTACGAGCAGCTCGTCCTCGCACAGCGGGGTGGTGGTGACGCCGTCGGCCGAGGGCAGTCCGGACGGGTAGTCGCTGACGACGGCCAGGTCCAGAGCCCCGTCCGCGAGCCGCGCCGTCAGCGTGCCGCTGCGGCCCTCGACCGCGATGACCTCCACGTCCGGCCTGGCCTGCCGGAACGCCCGCAGGGCGGCGGGTACCAACGAGATGTTGGCCGTCGAGAACGCTCCCAGGTTCAGCAGCCCGCCGTGTCCGGCGTGCAGCACGGCCAGTTCCCGCCGCGCCCGCGTCAGGCGGTCGAGGACCTCCAGGGCGTTGCGATGCAGGGTACGGCCCGCCGGGTTCAGCCGTACACCGCGTGGAAGCCGTTCGAAGAGCGGCCCGCCTGCCGCCTGTTCCAGCGACGCGATGCGCCGGGAGACCGCCGACTGCGTGTAGTTGAGGCGGATCGCCGCCTTGGTGAAGGACCCCGTCTCGGCCACCGTGACCAGCAGCCGCAGAGCATCGGTCTCGAACATGACCCCACCCCTTCCCCCGACCCATAACCAAGACGCATGGCCGCCATCCGATCCGGTCGCTGGTGGAATGTATCGCCTCGTCCTAGCGTCGGTGGGGCGGCCGTGTCCGACGGGGGGCGTACGGACACGGCCGCGCCGACCACTCCGGAGGGTCGACCACCGGTGCCGCCCGAGGAGGAAGCATGTTGCCGCAACGCACAGTCGCGACAGGACGAGACCGGTGACCCGCGAGGGTGTGTGCGCGTCGCCGGCCATGCTCGCCGACCTGGAGGCGCTCGTACGCTGCGAGTCGTTCTCCGAGGACCACGCGGCGGTCGCGCGGAGTGCCGAGGCCGTCGGCGCGCTCGGGTCGAGGCTGCTGGGGGCGGAGCCGGAGGCCGTCGTGATCGACGGGGTGACGCATGTGCGCTGGGTCTTCGGTACGCCCCGGGTGCTCCTGCTCGGGCACCACGACACGGTGTGGCCCGTGGGCACGGTGGAGACCCGCGCGTGGTCGGTGGCCGACGGGATCGCGCGGGGACCCGGTGTGCTCGACATGAAGGCGGGTCTGGTCCAGATGTTCCACGCGCTGGCGTCCCTGCCTTCACCGGACGGGGTGTGCGTACTGGTCAACGGCGACGAGGAGGTCGGCTCCCCGACCTCGCGCGAGCTGATCGAGGAGGCCGCGCGGGGGAGTACGGCGACGTTCGTGCTGGAGGCGTCCGGCGACGCGCACGGGGCGCTGAAAACCGCGCGTAAAGGGAGTTCGCGGTACGAGGTGATCGTGCACGGGCGGGCCGCACATGCGGGGCTGGACCCCGCGCAGGGGATCAACGCCGCGGTAGAGGCGGCTCACCAGGTGCTGGCGATCGCTTCGTGGGGAGCGTCGGTGCCTTCCGGTCCCCACGCCTCCGCGCCCGCCGTCCCGGCCGTCGGCGCGGGCTCCGCCCGGTGTGCCGCGCCCGGAGCAGGCCTGGACGCCGGTGTCGCATGTGGTGCGGGCAGTGTGCTCGCGGCAGTTGGGGCATCGTCCCCGGACCTGGGCGCCACCACCGTCACCCCCACCCTGCTGTCGGCCGGCAGCACGCCCAACACGGTGCCGGCGCTGGCGCGCATCGCGGTGGACGTACGCGTACCGACCTCCGCCGCGCAGCAGCACATCGACGCGCTCGTCCGGGGGCTCGCACCGCGCACCCCCGGGGCCCGGCTTGAGGTGCTGCACCGCGGCGGACGGCCGCCCATGGAACCCGGGTCCTCGGCCGAACTGTTCGCCCTCGCCTCCCGGATCGCACGGGAGCTGGGGCAGGGCCCACTGCGCGGGACGGCCGTCGGCGGCGTATCGGACGGCAACTACACCGCGGCCGTGGGGTGCCCGACGTTGGACGGGCTGGGTGCGGTGGGTGCGGGCGCCCACGCGGACGACGAATACGTGGAGGTGGCAAGGATGGCCCCCCGGGCCCGTCTGCTCGCCGAACTGATCACACGGAGCCTGCGATGAACCGTTTCGTACCCGCCCGAGCCCTGTTGCTCACCGTCGTGACCGCCGTCTCGCTCACCGGTTGTTCGGGCGGTGACTCCGGGGCCACACCGGCCGCCGGGCCGACGCGCACCAGCGCGCCGGCCGCGGATCCGACGACCCCGAGCGCCACGCCGACGCCGACCACCGCCGCACAGATCGCGGACAGCGTCACCGAGTGGTACGAGACCGGAGGGGAGACAGTGATGGTGAGCCTGATCAGCGAGGCCGCGAAGGTCCAGGCCGGTCGCAAGCCCAGTTCAGTGGGCACCGTGCACGTCGACTTCGGGCCCCTCTTCGACACCATTCCGACCGCCGAGGCGTACGGCGACATCGCCGATCCCGCGATTCGAACCGCCTGGTCGAAAGCCGTCGTACATCTCGGCAGCGGGGCGCGCGAGGTCCTCGCCTCGTCGCCGCGCCCTTATGCGTTCCCTTCGGCGGAGCAGTCCGAGCAGGCGCACCGGGGGTGGAGAGAGTTCGACAGGGGCATCAAGGGTCTCAAAGCGGCGCAAGCGCGCCTCGACCGCACCTTCGGCCTGAAGCCGCCGGCGGATCCGTGGAAGGCGAAGCGGTGAAGCCCCGGTCGTGGTTGCGCACCGGGGGAGGGCACGCGACCGCTGCTGCTCACATCACCGTGCCGGTGGTCACGGGTGATGTGTCAGACCTCCGTGTCATCCTCTGATCCGGCCAACACGGAGACGACACAGACGGACGACGACCGGTACGACGACGAGCTGCCCCCCACTCCGGCGCCGGCCACCCCGGCCGAGTGGGACGGCCTCATCGACGAGTGGATTGATGCCGAGCCGGACATCCTCCGCGGCGTCTTGGAGATGCTCGCCCGTCCGGAGCGGGACGCCGCGCGTGAAGCGGCCCTGGCCGGGGGAGAGATCCGGTCCGGCGGAGAGGGAGAGCGGTCGTGGTACGGCGGCGGGATGTCGCGGGAGACATGGGCCTGCCCACGGAACCTGGCCGGCTTCGCCCGCTCCCTCTCCAACTGAGACCGCTCGTCGCCCCCGCCTGTCGGAGGCGGCCTAGCGGGGCATGATGCCGGAGAGCTGCACGAGCAGCAGGACCAGCCGATACGCCTCGGCGAAGTCGGCGGCCGTGAAGGCGAGTGTACGGCCGTTCCCGGCCTCCGTCCGCGTGACGCCCGGCACCAGTGTCGCCAGCTCGGCCATGTACGGGCTGTGTACGTCGACCTCGACCTGGAGCCGCCCCTCCATGGTCAGCGGCGCCACCGCCGTACGCGCGGCGACGGCCTCGGCGGCGGCCCGGCGCAGCCGCTCCCGGGCCTCCGCCGGGTGCAGGGCGACAGCGGCAAGCTGACCGAGCGCCTGCTTGACCGGGACCGTCACCGCGGCGGGGACCAGGCCGTACATCTCGTCGCAGGCCGCGTCGTCGCCGCTGAGCAGCACGACCGGCACGCCCAAGTGCCCGGCCATGGCGGTGTTGAGACCGATCTCGCCCAGGGAACGCCCGGCCACGCGCACATCGAGGATGCTGTCGTTCATCGTGTGCGCCAGCACTGCCGGTCCGGCACCGGCACGGGCGTGGTAGCCGACGAGGAGCACCGCGTCGGTGTGTTCGTCGAGCCCGCCGAGCATGCCCAGGGGGCGCGGTTTGCCCCGTACCAGGTGCGCCCGCCGGTCGAGTTCCTCCGGCAGGATGTTGCGGAACGGCCCGTGGGCGTCGGCGACCCACACCTCGGCGTCGGGTTCGGCGTCAAGGACGCCCGCGATCGCGGCGTTCGCGTCGGCCGTCATCAAGGCCCGGCCGCGCTCGTAGTCGGGGCGGTCCGGGTTCGTCTCGGCGGAATGAACGATTCCCGAGACACCCTCCATGTCGACAGAGATCAATATCTTCATGGAGCGGGACTGTACGCGGGGCCGCCCCCCCGAACCCGGTGGCGGGAGATTTCGTCGAGCAGGCTGAATCCTTTGGGACGGACCGCGCCTCTTATACCTGTGCTCGTCGGCGCAACGCCGCGGCAGAAACGGGAGGTTGTCATGATCGTCGGTATCGCAGTGGCCGTCGGAGCCGTGCTGCTCTGCACGTGCGGGTTCGTCGTAGTGCGCAAGCGAGGTCGCGCGCGTGGCTGACTGGAAGTGGCCCGGTGACCAACTGGTCGCCGCGGCCCAGCGCGGTGACGTCGACTCACTGACGGCGCTGGTGTCGGGTGCGCACCCGAACGTGCGGCGGTTCGCCCGTTCCCTGTGCGCCACTTCGGAGGACGCGGAGGACGCGGCCCAGGAAGCGCTGATCATCCTGTACCGCAAGATCGGAACACTGCGGGCGTCCGGCGCTCTGGCGTCGTGGATGTTCCGCATCGTCCGCAACGAGTGCCTGCGGCGCGCGCGAACGATGTTGCGTGACAGCACGCCGGCATTGCTGGACTCCACCGCGCGTTCGGCGGAGGACGAGGTCCTCCAGCGACTGGAAGCGGGCGCAGTGGCGGCGGCCGTCGCCGCTCTGCCCGCCGACCAGCGCCGTGTGCTGATCATGCGGGACATCCAGGGCCACAGCGGGCGGATGGTCGCCGACGCCCTGGGGCTCAGCACGGCCGCGATGAAATCACGGCTGCACCGCGCCCGCGCGACGGTGCGGGACACACTGCGCGCCACACCCGACCCGGCTCCTGGAGGCGACCGCGATGGAAACGAAAACTGACGGGCCGAACTTCGCCAGTTCGTCCCTGCCGTGGCACCTCGCCCGCGGCGTGGTGGGCTTCGGCGGGCTGATCGGCTCGTTCGTACTGCTCCCGGTCACCGGCCCGCTGAGCCTGCTGTTGCTGCCGGTCGGTGTGCTGGCGCTGCGCGGCTGCCCCATGTGCTGGGCCATCGGCCTGGCGCAGACCGTGTCGCGCGGCCGTCTGAAGCGCTCCTGCGCAGACGGGCAGTGCACGCTGACGGTGGCCGGACACCGCGAGCACGCACAGCGGTGACGTCGGCGCGGAGCGCGGGGCCGGGAGCGCTGCGCACACAAGGGGGAGGGGGGGGTATTCGACGTACACGACGGACGATCGGGCGGCACACGGAAAGGTCTGCGGGTAGACAGCACATATGCAGACTTTTCTTCCCTTTGAGAGTTTCGCGGAATCGGCCGCCGTGCTCGACCCCCGGCGGCTCGGCAAGCAGCGGGTGGAAGCGCTGCAGGTGCTCCGGGGGCTCATCGTGCCGGGATACGGCTGGCGCAGGCATCCAGCGGTCCGCATGTGGGCCGGCTACGAAGAGGCGCTCGTCCGGTACGGGCTGGAGATGTGCCGGGTGTGGACGATGGAGGGGCGTGCCGACACGTGTGCCGCCACTCTGATGAGCGACTTCATGGCGTGGATGCCGGGTGTCACCGTGCGCTCCCAGGAGCGACTGGCCTCGGACGGGGACGTTCCGCCCTGGTTCGGCGCCAAGGACTTCCACCGCAGTCACCAGTCGGCGCTGGTGCGCAAGGACCCCGAGTTCTACGGCGACCGGTTCCCCGGCGTGCCGGACGACCTGCCGTACGTATGGCCGAGGTCGGACCGCGACCCGGAACCAGGACCGGCATGACGCGCGGCGGTGCCGGTGCCCGCGCCCGCGCCACTCCGCGCCCGCCATGAGGCGTCGGCCGGTGACGGTGCCGGTGCCCGCGCCCGCGGCAGGCGCGGGCACCGGCAGCGGTGCGTTGCGTGAAAGGTCCGCCGCCCCGGGCCCTGTGGGCGCCGTGCCCGTGGAGTCCGGGGCGCTGCTGCCTCAGGAGCGGCCGGTGACGTGCCCGCCGTCCACACGCAGCACATGGCCCGTGACGAACCGCGCGTCCGCGAGGTAGAGGACCGCCTCGGCCACCTCGGACGCCTCACCCACCCGGTTCAGCAGCGCGAGACCGCCGAAGGCGTCGACGTCGGCGCCCGCGTGCAGCGGGGTGCGGATGATGCCCGGCGCCACCAGGTTGACCCGGATGCCGTCGGCCGCGAGCTCGGCGGCCAGGCTCACCGTCAGCCCGTGCACGCCCGCCTTGCTCACCACCGGTGCGGACGCCGGGTACCCGGCCAGCCCGTGTTCGACCAGCACGGTGCCGATGTTGACGACGGCGGCGCCACGCCCCTGCTCGCGTACCGCGCGGACAAAGGTCTGCGTGGTGAGGTAGGTGCCCTTCAGGTTGTGGGTGAGGAAACCGTCCAGCTCCTCCTCCGTGACGTCCGTGAACGGGCGAGGCGCGAAGGTGCCGGCGTTGTTGACGAGTACGTCGACGCCGCCGAAGCGGTCGAGAGCGGTCCGTACGAGCGCCTCGCCCGTCGCCCGGTCGGCGATGGTGCCGGCGGACCACGCGATGCGCTCCGGGTGGCCGAGCCCGGCGGCGGCCTTGGCCAGACGGTCGGCGTCCCGGCCGTTGAGGACCACGTTGGCCCCGTCGGCCAGGAAGGCGCGGGCGACGTCAAGGCCGATGCCGCTGGAGGAGCCGGTGATGAGGGCGGTACGGCGGCGGGTGCTGGAATCGGTCATGAGTCGTCGGCCTTTCGGGGCGGGGTGGATTCGCACGTCGGTGCGACACCAGAAACGTACGAGCCGCGAACTCATAACACCACGACGGATATTGAAGCATGTGATAATCCAGCGTTATGGATGTCGAAGTGGACGTGCGCGACCTGGAGCTCCTCACCGCGACGGCCGAGGCCGGTTCGCTGACGGCGGCAGCCGAACGGCTCTTCGTGAGCCAGCCGGCCCTCAGTCAGCGGCTGACCCGACTGGAGGAGCGCCTGGGGATGCGGCTGTTCGACCGGATGGGACGCCGCCTCGTACCCAACGCGGCGGGCCGCAGAATGCTGGTGACGGCGCAGCGTGTCGTGGGCGAGCTGGAGTCCGCGACGCGTGACCTGCGGGAGATGCGCGACGGCCGCGAGCGCCGGGTGCGGTTCACCGCCCAGTGCAGTACGACCTTCCAGTGGCTTCCCCCCGTGCTGCGCGCGTTCAGGGAGCGCGAACCGGGAGCCGAGGTGCGGATCGAGATGGTCGCCGACGACGCGCCGATCCCGGCGCTCCTCGCCGACCTGGTCGACGTCGCCCTGGTCACCACGCCGGACGTGCAGATGGGCCGGGTGGAACTGACCCCGCTGTTCGAGGACGAGATGGTCGCCGTGGTGCCGGACGGGCATCCGTGGGCCGGGCGTCGGCATGTGACCGCCCGGGACTTCGACGAGGTGCACCTGGTCCTCTACGACGTCTACGACCCGAACCGCATCCCCGCCGTCCCCCCGCCCATCCCTCCGCAGGCACGGCCCGCGCGGATCACCACCGTCCCCCTGGTCACCGACCTGGTCGTCGAGTTGGCCGCGGGCGGGCAGGGCGTCGCCGTCCTGCCGCGCTGGGTGGCCGCGCCGTACGCGGCGTCCCACGGCGTCGCACTGGTCCGCATCGGCGCCCGGCCGCTCACCCGCACCTGGTACTGCGCCACCCGCCCCGGCCCGCACCCGCCCCACGTGGACGCCTTCGTCGAGGAACTGACGTCCCGGCTCGCACTGCCGGCCGCACCGACGCCGACCGCGGCCGTCCATCGCTGACAGGTCTCGACGGCGCGCGGCCGTACGGCGCGGTGCGCGATGAGAAGATGCGCGGAAGGCGTGGTGAAGAGGGGGAGTTGAGCATGGCGGTACTGGTGCTGTCCGGAGTCCTGTTGCTCGTGGTGGGAGGGTGCGTCTCCGTGGTGTGGGCCGCGCGGGGCGGCCCCCGCTGGGTGCGCGTGGTCGCCGCCGTGACACTGGGGGCGGCCGAGGTGGTGTCCCGGGCGAGCCGTACGAGCAAGAACGCGGGCTCCCGCAGCGATTCCGACGACTGACTCCGCCGACACGCACCGGCGCCCGGGCGCGCCCCCCGGCCCGTACCCGCCGTGACCGTCGATGTACGCACAATTACTTGAAACGGTAACCAGGCGTTCCTCATATCGGTAGGCTTCGGCTTGCTCATCAGCACTACTGAGGGGGGACCTCACCTTGCGTATCACCCATGCCGCCACAGCCGCCGCCATCACGGTCGGCTCGCTCGCCGTTCTCCTCGCGGGCCCGGCGCAGGCCGCCGAATACTCCTCCGCACTGAAGATTCGCGGCGTCCAGTACGACGCGCCGGGACGGGACTCCAACAGCTGCTCGTCGGGCAACACCCGTGACGAGTACCTGACGGTCAAGAACTACTCGGCCACGGCGACCGTGAACCTCAAGGGTTACTTCGTGAAGGACGCCACCGGCAACCGCTTCACGTTCACCGCCAACCACTACCTCCAGCCCGGCGACTACGTGAAGCTGCGGGGCGGCAACGGCACCGACTCCGACGCCAACAACGTCGTCTACCGCGACAACTGCAACTTCATGTGGAACAACGATCGCGACACGATCTACTTCTACAAGCCCTCCGGCAGCCGCGCCGACGTCCACTCGTACAGCAAGAGCGCCAACGACAGCGACGGCAACGGTTACATCTCCTTCCACTGATCGGCCCGGTCTCCGGCCCCCCGGTGGCGCGGGGGGCCGGAGTCGTGTGACCGGCGAGGGGTGAGACCCATCCGTCACGCGGTCGGCAACGAATCAAGGGCATGAAGGTCGATATGCCGGTTTCGTCGCTCCTCGGCTGCGGCACCCGCCGCTTCACCTCACCGACAGGGGCGGTCGTACGTGCCGAGGTCAGGAGGCAGCTGGCCCGTCGGCACCTGGAAGGCGTCTGCGAAGACGCACTGCTCGTCGTGACGGAACTGCTGTCCAACGCCGTGCGCCACGGCGAGCCGCCGTGGCGGGCCAGCATCTGGTTCTTCGGCGCCCGGAGCGGTCGGTGTTACGTCCGCCTGGAGGTGGAGGACGCCGGACCGGGCATCGATGTGGACCGGGTACGCGCGCACTGGCGCCATCCCTCGTTCACCCTGGACGGCGGAGGGCGCGGCCTGTTCCTCGTCGACGGAATCGCCCGATCCTGGGGAGACCGGCCGTCCCGCGGAGGCCACACGGTGTGGGCCGAACTGGAGATCCCCCCGTACGTGCCGAGTCCGGCCGCGAAGCGATGCTGAAGGGCACGCCCCCGTCCCCGCCCCGATACCGGCCCCGTTCCGCGCCTTCCGGGGAAGCCGTCCGCAGCTCGCCGCGACGGTCAGGCCGGCGGGCGCAACCCGTCGTACGTGACGTCGACGAGCCGCTGGACCGCGGCAGCAGTCGTGAGCCCGGCGGCCGCGGTCAGGGCGCGCAGGCAGTACTGGGCGAGTTCGGCGGGCGGCACGTCGTCGCGCAGGCCGCCGCTCGCGGCCCCTTCGGCGATCAGGCTCTCCAGCATGTGCGTCAGGTGCTGTTCGGCGTGCGTGACGTGGTCGCCCTGGTGGAGGAGGGCGGAAAGGTCGCCGCCGTGGCGCCGGCGCGTGATGTCCGCGAAGGCGGCGAGAACGGCGCGCAGGCGCTCAGGGGCGGGCCCGGAGCGCCCGGCGACCTCCGCGAGCCGGTGCAGGTGGCCGGTGACCTGCCGTTCGTGCCAGGCCAGCAGGACCGCCTCGACGTCGGAGAAGTACTTGTAAAGGGTGGCCCGGCCGATGCCGGTCCGCTCGGCGATCCGCGACATGGTCACCGCGCGCAGCCCGCCGGCTCCCACCAGCTCGGTGGTGGTGTCCAGGATCGCCTCCCGCACCGCCTGGCGGTGCGCGTCGATCGTCTCGTTCCAGAGCTTCGGCACCAGTGAAGACTACAGACGGACGTAGGGGGATACACTGCGCCGCGACGGAGACACTGTGTCTCGTAAAAGTCGAGTGGCGGGGTTCGTTCCGTCCTGATCGCCTGGAGGAGGCCGTCATGGCCGATGTGCCGGACCACGAGCCCCGGAGTTCCGGTGAGGACGGCGCTCCGCGCTGGGTGCAGATCTCGGCGGTGGTGGCTGTCGCCCTTGTCGTGGTGTTCGTGATCGTCCACCTGGCCGGGGGCGGCATGGCCGGACACGCGCGGTGAAGCCGTACCCGCCGCGGTTGCGGAAGGCTGCGCTGACCGCGCACGTCGCCGCGTCTCTCGGCTGGCTCGGCGCGGTCGTCGCGTTCCTCGCCCTGGCCGTCGCCGGACTGATCAGCGGTGATCCGCAGACGGTCCGCAGTTCCTACATCGCGATGGAGCTCGTGGCATGGGCGGTCGTCGTACCGCTCGCCGCCGCGTCCCTGGTGACCGGGGTGGTGCAGGCGCTGGGCACGGTGTGGGGTCTCTTCCGCCACTACTGGATGATCGCGAAGCTGCTGATCACCGTGTTCGCCACCGTACTGCTGCTCGTCCACATGCAGCCGGTCGGCCACCTGGCCGACGCGGCCGGGCGGGCTGCCCTGGCGGACGGCGAGCTGGAGGGCATGCGCGTGCAGCTGATCGCGGACGCGGGCGCCGCCGTGGTGGTGCTGCTGATCGCTGCCGGGCTTTCCGTGTTCAAGCCCCGTGGAACGACCCGGCGCGGCCGCCGCGGGGAGCGCGCACGACCCGCGCGGGCAGCGGGCAGCGCCGAGGCGCGGGCGTGAGGCGCGGGGCCGCCCGACGCGATTCCGGCGGCCCGCCGGTCGGTCAGTCCAGCGCCCCCAGCAGCTCGTTGCACGCCTGCTCGCAGGAGCGGCACGCCTCGGCGCAGACGCGGCAGTGCTCGTGCATGTCGGCGTGGGACGCGCACTCGTCGGCGCACGCCTTGCAGGCCGTGGCACACGCCTGAAGGACCGCGCGGGTGACATTCGCGTCGTAACCGGTGTGGCGCGAGAGCACAGCGGCGGTGGCGGTGCAGATGTCGGCGCAGTCCATGTCGGTGCGGATGCACTTCGTGAGGTCGCCGACCATGCCTTCGGAGAGGCAGGCGTCCGCGCACGCCGTACACGCCTGCGCGCAGGCGACGCATTCCTCGATGCAGCGGGTGAGCTTGTCGCGGTCGACGCCGCCCAGGTCGGCCGGGTAGGTGGCGAGCATGTCCTTGACCATGGTCATCGCGGTGGCCTCCTTCGCAGCGGAGGCCGGCGCGCCGGGTGACCGCGCCCGTTCGGGCCCCTGAATTCAGCGTCCGGCCGGGGCGCGGGATGCGCAAACGCGTCGGGAGCGCCCCCGCTGCGGGAAAGGGGCGCTCCGGGGGCGGCGGTCGGCCAGGAGGTCAGTGGTAGGCGTGGACGACCGCGTGGCCCCTGCCGCGGCCGATCATCCACTTGTTCACCGGCGTCGTGATCAGGAAGGCGACGGCGAATCCGCCCAGGAGCGCGGTCCAGAACAGCGCGTCCGACAGGTGGGCGTCCATCGCGCCGGGGGTCAGGGCGATGATGGCGTTGTCGACGAACTCCATCACGGCGATCGAGACGGTGTCCGCGGCCAGCGCGACCTTCACCGCCGACTTGAGGTCCAGCCCGGCCCGTCGTACGGCGAACAGGGTGAAGGAGTAGCCGAAGACGAAGGCCAGCGTGATCGCGAGCGCCATCGTCGGCACGTTGCCCCACAGCAGAGCGGTGCCGATCACCATGCCGAGGACCTCGCCGATCGCACATCCGGTCAGGCAGTGCAGCGTCGCCTTCGCCGCCGTGCTCCAGGACGCCCCGCCGTGCCCGTGGCCGCCGTGCTCGGGCCCGCCGTGCACGCTCTCCTGTGCTGCGTGGTCGTGCGCGGGGCCGGTGTGGTGAGCGGTGTGGTCCATGGCCTGTCATCCCCAATCCGGTTCACCGGAGTCTTCAGTTCCTGCCCACTCCCTCAGCGTATACCCCTGGGGGGTAGTAGTCCAGGGGTATACGCGAGCTGGACGTACAGGCGCCGGGGGCCTTGCGGCAAGCCCCCGCCCGTGCCGCAGAATCACCCACGACTTGCAACTGCTGCACAGGGGAGCCGCGCCATGCGTGTGTTGGTGTCGACGTACGGGGCGCGGGGGAGCGTCGAACCGATGGTGGGTCTCGCGGTGCGGTTGCGGGAACTCGGCGCGGAAGTGCGGATGTGCGCACCGCCGGACGAGGAGTTCGCGGAGCTGCTGGCCGGTACCGGTGTGCCGCTGGTGCCGTTCGGCCGGCCGGTGCGCCCGCTCGTCACCTCGGTGCTGCCGGGGTCGGCCGCCGGACTGCCGCAGCGTGCGGCCGAGTTGATCGCGGCGCAGTTCGGCGCGGTGGCCGAGGCGGCCGCGGGTTGCGACGCGCTGGTGGCGACCGGCCCCTTGCCGGTCACGGCCGGCGCCCGGTCGGTGGCCGAGAAGCTGGGCATCCGCTACGTGCACGTGAGCCACCAGCCGATCAGCCTCCCCTCGCCGCACCAGCCGCCGCCCGGGCGGCGCGGCCGGCCGTTGCCGGCGGAAGTGAGCGACAACCGGGAGCTGTGGGCCATCGACGCCCGGAACGCGAACGAGATGTTCGGAGCGGCGATCAACTCCCACCGTGCGTCGATCGGCCTGCCGCCGGTCGACAACGTCCGCGACTACGCCTTCACCCACCGCCCGTGGCTGGCGACGGACCCCGTCCTGAGCCCGTGGCGGCCGACCGGGCTCGACGTCGTACAGACCGGCGCGTGGATCCGCCCCGATGAACGCCCGCTCTCCCGCGAGCTGTCGGCGTTCCTGGACGCCGGCACGCCGCCGGTGTACGTGGGCTTCGGCAGCACGCCCCTGCCTGCCGCGAAGGACGTCGCCCGCGTGGCAGTCGAGGCTGTCCGGGCGCAGGGGCGCCGTGCGATCGTTTCCCACGGCTGGGCCGGGCTGGACCTGATCGACGACCAGGGCGACTGCTTCGCCGTCGGCGAGGCCAACCACCAGGCGCTGTTCGCCCGGGTGGCCGCCGTCGTGCACCACGGCAGCGCGGGCACCACCACGACCGCCGCCCGCGCGGGCGTCCCTCAAGTGGTGGTGGCCCAGGGGGCGGACCAGCCGTACTGGGCAGGCCGGGTGGCCGACCTGGGCATCGGCGCGGCCCACGAAGGCCCGACTCCGACGGCGGAGTCCCTTACCGCCGCGCTGAAGACGGCCCTGACCCCCTCATGCCGCGCACGAGCCCGGGCCGTGGCCGGCACGGTCCGCTCCGACGGGGCCACGGTGGCCGCGACGCTGCTGCTCGAAGGGGCGGGCGGGCCCGGGCAGGCCGCCGTCGGCCTGCGGCACGCGAAGCCGTAGACCGGGGGCAGTGGGCCCGGCGCCCGGCCCACTGCCCCGTGCCCCCGCTCCGACGCCCCGGCCGCCCCCGTCGCGGCCGGGACGCCGGCGTCAGCTCGCGGCGAGACGCAGGGTCGCCCAGACCGTCTTGCCGCGAGGTGCTGTGGGTTCCCACGACCAGCTGTCGCTCAGCGCGCTGATCAGCTGAAGACCTCGGCCGCCGACCGCGCAGGCGTCCGCGACGCGCTCCCGGGGCGCCGCCGGGCTGGGGTCGGATACGGCGCACATCAGGTGCGAGGGGTACCGGAAGAGGCCCAGCCACAGCGGATACTCGCCGACATCCGGCCGCATGGGCTCCACGGCGTGCCGGACCGCGTTGGTGACGAGTTCGCTGACGACCAGTTTCGTGTCGCCGGCCATGTCCCCCAGGGCCCACCGCTCGAAGGTGTGCCCCACGAACCGGCGTGCTCGGCCGGCGTTGTCGGGGCGGCCGTCGAGACCGCAGGCGGCGAAGTCGTCGGGCAGTACGAACGCTTCCGAGTCGCTCAGCACCGCGGGCGGAGACGCGGAGTTGTGCGCCGTCGCCAACCCGCCCTGGCCTGCGGGTCCGACGTGCGGGCTCGCCGACTGCGTCATGTGAATCACCACGGATCACGTCCCTTCGCAGGCTTCGGAGCCCGATGCTGCGCCAACCGGTGGTGGACGAGTATCGTCGACCCGGACCACGAAGTGCAATTGCAGTTGGGATTGCACTGTCCGGATCTGTGGGCTCGGTTGACGTGTTGCGAGAGGGAGCGGTGGGCGTGGAGTTGTTCAACGGAGTCAGTTCGCGAGCGCTGGGATCCGCGAACTGGATCAAGAGCGGTCGCAGCAACGCCACAGGCAACTGTGTTGAGCTGGCCGCACTTCCGGACGGCCACGTGGCCGTCCGCAACAGCCGCGACCCGCAAGGGCCCGCCCTCATCTATACGCGCGAGGAAATCGCCGCGTTCGTCGCGGGCGCCCGGGACGGCGACTTCGACTCCTTCATCGGCTGAAACCCGTCGGCTCACCGCGCAACCCCTGGCTCATGTGTGCGGCGGGTCGATAGTGTCGTTCCTCTTCATCGTCCGCAGGAGAGCGTGATGGCCGTAGCCGAACCAAGCCCGTCCCTCTTCGCCCGCCCGCTGGGGGCGGTTGAGCGCAACCCGACCGCCCTCAAGGTCATCCTGGGCGGGAAGCTGCGCGAGCTGCGCGTCGCCGCGGGGTTCGATCCCTCGCACGTCGACTCCAAGCTCGGCTTCTCCCGCTCGACAACCAGCCGAATCGAGCTGGGACGCCACGGCTGCAAGCAGAGCGACGCCGCGGCGCTGCTTCAGCTGTACGGGGTGGACGACGACGTACAGGTCGCTGAGTTCCTGCGGCTGCTGGAGCAGTCCCGCCGAGCCGACTGGTGGCGGTCCTACAGCGACGTGCTGTCCGACTTCTTCGCCCCGCTCGTCGCGCTCGAAGGCGCCGCGGCAACCATCAGGACGTACGAACCCTTTTACGTTCCGGGCCTGTTGCAGACGCCCGCGTACACCCGGGCGGTGGTGCAGTCGGGACCGGGGCATCTGCTCACGCACGAGGTGCGGCGCAGGGTCGAGCTGCGGCAGGAGAGGCAGCGGCAGCTCGACAACGCGGACGGGCCGCGGCTGTGGGCCGTGATCGACGAATCGGTGCTGATGCGCAAGGTGGGCGGCGCGCAGGTCATGCGCGAGCAGTTGGAGCACCTCGTGGCGATGATGCAGCGTTCCCGCGTCACCCTTCAGATCGCCCCGCTCGACGTGACGGCCGCGGTCGGTGTCGGGACCGGCCTCACGTACCTGCGGTTCGCGCCGGGCGACCTCAAGGACGCCGTCTACATCGAGCACCTGACGGACAGCACGTTCACGCAGAAGCCGCGGATCGTCGAGCAGTACCGCGACATGATGGACCGGCTCGGCGCGTGCGCCCTGACGCCCCGGCACTCGCTCGAAACGATAAGGAAACGGCTCGCCGGTCTCTGACGCACCCGCGCCCGGTCATGGCCGTACCGGGGACCGAGATGCCGCCGGCCGCCGTCGCGTCGAGCGGCGGGGGGCCGACGGCTTCGTGGGTCCGGATCAGGTGAGGCGGGCCACTCCGCCCCATTCGAGCCACTCGTCGGACGGCTGCACCGGCGCCAGGTCGTTGTCCGGGCGCCAGGTGGACACCTCCACCAGGCCGGGCTCAAGGATCTCCAGGCCGTCGAAGTACGCGGCGACCTCGCTCTCCTCACGCACCCTGCCCCAGTGGCCGCCGGTCGCCTCCGCCATGAAGTCGGTGACGAACTTACGGATCTCCGGCCGGTCGCTGACCAGTTGGCAGACGACCAGGAAGCTGCCCGGCGCCAGCCGCGCGGCCACCCGCCGGACGAGCGCGGCCGGGTCGTCCTCGTCGGGGATGCAGTGGAGCACCGAGACGAAGAGCGCCGCCACCGGCCTGCTGAAATCGATCAGCCGCGTGGTCTCGGGGTGGTCGAAGATGCCGTCCGTGTCGCGCATGTCGGCCTGGATGACGGCCGTACGGTCGTTCTCCTCCAGCAGCGCGCGTCCGTGCGCCAGGACGATCGGGTCGTTGTCCACGTAGACCACGGTCGAGGCGGGGTCCACGGCCTGGGCGACCTGGTGGACGTTGTCCTGCGTGGGCAGACCGGATCCGTGGTCGATGAACTGGCGGATGCCGTGGTCGGCCGCCAGCGTGCGCACCACACGGCGCAGGAACCGCCGGTTGTTGACCGCCAGCACCTTGGTGCTGGGCACCTGCTTGAGCAGTTGCTCGCAGGCTTCGCGGTCCGACTCGTAGTTGTCCTCCCCGCCCAGGAAGTAGTCGTACATCCGTGCCACGCTCGGCACCTTCGTGTCGATGGCGTCCGGCCGCCACGACTCCTGTCGCATCCAGTTCTCACCCGTACCAAGAGGGAGCCAGCTTCTTAGGAGCGACATGCTAGGACCGTTCAGGCCCGGACGAGGCCGATGTCCGTACTGACCGAAATGCTGGGTGTGCTTTCGGCCGACTTGGCAGATACTTGCGGCTCCACCGATCGCCGGAGAGGGCCACCGCCGTTGCGGGACAGGCGAGTTGACCCGTAGGCCGGTCGCCGGCGGTCGGGCCGGATCACGGCTGCACGAGCCGGTGCAGGGCCAGGCGGGCCATCGGCGCGTAGGCGGCCAGGACCGGCGCGGCGCCGTGCAGGGTGAGGCTCGTCGCGGTGCCGCCGCCCTGGGGCCGTACGGTGTGGCGGAGGGCCAGCCGGACGGGTCCCAGCCGTACCCGCCAGCTCCACGTGCGGTGCTCCTCGTCCACCTCCTCGACGACGAAGACCGCGGTGATCCCGAGGAACGACTCGACCCGCCCCCGCGCGCCCGGGGTGATCCGTTCACCGGTGGCATGGACGCGTCTGATGTACGGCGACCAGGTGGGCCACAGCCGGGGCGTGGTGTACCGCTGCCACACGACCCCGGGCCGGGCGCGTCCCGCGGCCCTCAGGGTCAGCGTGCCCACGGGTCCCGCCCGGTTGTGCGGGCAGGCGGCGGTGGTGTCATCGGGTGGCGCCCTGAAGGTACTCGGTGAGCGCCTTCCCCGGCCGGAAGGACGCCGTGCCGTCCGCACGGTCGAACCCGCCGAAGCTGCCCAGGAGGACCGACTCGCCCCCGGCCAGTGCCTCCGCGATCGTGCCCGGGTGTTCCACCGTCCCGAAGAGGGCGTCGAGCACGCGCTCGACGTCTTCCCGCCGCAGAGCGCTGCCGGACTCCGCCGGCGCCGTCTTCTCCGCGGTCGCTTCGATCAGGCGCGACTTGTCCATGTGAGCCACCCGTTCCCATCCATCCGAAAATCCGGCTTCGTACGGTCGTCGGTCCCTCCCAGCCTGACGGCACCGCGCCCCGCCCGCACCCGCACGGCCGCTCGGACCGACCGCCGGTGCAAGGGCCCGTAACCCGTGTGCCCGCTCTGCGGTGGTCGCCGCCCGCGATCACGCCGAGGCTGTTTGCGGTGCCCTCGACCGACGGGGCATGCGTCTCGGAAGGATTCGAATGTCAGAACGCATTACGGCCCTGCGCAGCCTGCACGACGTCGGCCTGGCAGCCTGGTTCGGCGGTTCCCTGATGGGTGCCGTCGGCCTCAACGGGGCGGCGAGGAAGACGGGCGGCGACGAGATGTCCACCGCGCGCATCGCCAGCGCCGGCTGGGCGGCCTGGACCCCGGTGAACGCGGCGGCGATCGGCGCACACCTGGTGGGAGGCGCGGGCGTGCTGGGTGCCAACAGCGCCCGGGTGGCCTATCAGCAGGGGGTGGCCGCCTCCACGGTGGCCAAGCTGGTGCTCACCGGAGCCGCCCTCGCCGCCACCGCCTACACCCGTGTCCTGGGGAAGAAGGTCGAACTCGCCTCGTCCCCCGACCCCGCGGACGTCGAGCGGGCCGCCGAGCATCCGGTCGAGCTGGACCAGGCGCAGCGCCGGCTCATGGTGCTCCAGTGGGCGATCCCCGCGCTGACCGCGGGCGTACTGGTCCTCAACGCCCTCCACGGCGAGCAGCAGCGTCCCGAGCAGCAGCGGCTGGGGATGATGCGCCGGGCCGCCTCACCCCTCGTCGCGGCGGGCGGCACCGGCATGGCCGCCGTTCGCCGTGCCCGTGAGCGCGGTCTGCCGGGGTGGCACTGCTAGGCGTGGTTTCCGCCGTCGCCCGTTTCGCGGCCGCCGGCACGGCGCGCGCGTACGCGCGCGCCGCGCGGCGAGCACTCGGGCGCGGCGCGTTCGGAAGGAGTTCGAGATCAGCCCACAGCCATGGAACCGCAACCGCCCGTCCCTACGCCACAAGGAGGAAGTCATGGCCAAGGTCACGCAGCCCGTCACGGACGACAGCATCAGGGTCCGCCAGCTCAGCCACTACCAGTTCAGCTGGGTGGCCGGCGGGCCCGGAGCCCCGGGCACCATCACCCTGCAACTGGTGCTCGACGAAGGCGCGTGGGAGGAAGTGCTGACCGTTGACGCCGCCGACGCCGACGTCCTTCAGGATCTGCTCTCCGAGACGGACACCGTCCACTACGACATCGGCCGCCGGACCCTCATGTTCGGCGTCACCCCGGTCGGCGGCTGACCGCCCCGCCCGCACGGCTGCCGCGGGGCCCCCCCCCCCGGGCGGGGGGGGCGGGGCCCCCCCGGGGGGGGGGCGCGGGCCCCGCCGAC
>NZ_JBSGYQ010000086.1:0-22493 GCF_053610585.1 Streptomyces sp. NPDC054887
CAGGCCGCGCACCGCGCGGCAGGGGCCGATGTGTTGGACCGGCAGAGCGTCACACGACGTCGGTGCGGACCTTGCTCACGGTGGCGGCGAGGTCGTTCAGCACCTTGGTGAAGCGCTGGTACGTGAACGGCGTCTCCGTCTGCCAGTCCGACACCTGATCGGCCTTGACCGCCGGGCTGCCCTTCCACGTCGGGTAGGCGCCGAGCTGCTTGTGGGTCAGGCCGCCCTCGGGACGGGCGTCCTCCAGGACCAGGTCGGCCTTGTAGCGGCCGGCCTCCTCCCAGCTGAGCGTCTCGAAGCCCGCCTCGGGCTTCTTCGGCTTGACGATGTCGAGACCGAGCTGCTGGAAGTACTTCACGTCGCCGTGGAAGGCGGGGTCGGCGACGAAGAAGTTCTCCTTCGTGCCGGAGACCACGGCGACCGACAGGCCCTTCTTGGCCTTGGCCGCCGCGGTGACGCCCGCCGCGGCCTTCTCGAAGTCGGCCTTGGCCTTCTTGACCTCGGCGCTCTCGGGGTCGGCGCCGAGCGCCTCGGCCAGCTCGCCGAAGCGCTTCACCGCGTCCGGTACGGCCACGCCCATGAGCTGGATGACCGCGACCGGGGCGACCTCCTCGACCTTCTTGTACACCTCTTCCGGGATGTACCAGACCATGGGGCCGTAGGCGATGGTGACGATCAGGTCCGGCTTGAGGGAGATCAGCTTCTCCATCTGGAACTCGCCGAACGCCGTCCCGACCGAGGTGGTCTTCGACAGGTCGAGGTTGCCGACCTGCGGGCTGGGCTTGCCGTCCGCGGTCTTCTGCGGGCCGAAGATACCGACCGGCTCGATGCCGAAGTCCCACAGTGCGGCGGCCGGGTGGGACTGGGCGACGATGCGCTCGGGGCGCTTGGGCAGCTTGATCTTCTTGCCGCGGTCGTCGGTGAAGGTCCACGGACCGGAGTCGGCCTTGTCGGAGCCGTTCTTGCCGGAGCCCTTGCCCTTGTCGGAGTCGCCGCAGGCGGCCAGCAGTCCCGTGGCGGCCAGCGCCCCGCCGAGGGCGAGGAAGCGGCGGCGGTCCAGCCGGGCCGCCTGGCCGGAGTTGATGGCGGGAGTCTTGAACATGGGCATGACTGTCCTTCCGAGCGGGCGTGCCGCGGTCGTGCAGGCTGAGTGGTGCGGTAGTGCGGGGGGTTGGGTGGTGCGGTTCGTGGTGAGCGGTTGTCAGCGGGCGGTGACGGCCGGCTCGTGCCCCGTCCGGCCGCCGTGGTGGCGGCCGAACGGGATGATGTGCGGGCCGCCCCCTGCCGGGTCCTCGATGACGGTGCAGCGCAGGCCGAAGACCTCGGCGATGAGCTCCCGGTCGATCACCTCGGCCGGGGCCCCCTCGGCGACGACCTGTCCGTCCTTCATCGCGATGACGTGGTCGGCGTACCGGCAGGCGTGGTTGAGGTCGTGGAGCACCAGGACGACGGTCCGTCCCTGCTCACGGTTGAGGTCGACGACCAGGTCGAGGATGTCGATCTGATGCGCGAGGTCGAGGTGGTTCGTGGGTTCGTCGAGCAGCAGGACCGGAGTCCCCTGCGCGAGCGCCATGGCGATCCAGGCGCGCTGGCGCTGGCCGCCGGACAGTTCGTCCACGCTGCGTTCGGCCTGCTCCAGCAGACCGGTGGCTTCGAGGGCGCCGTACACGGCCTGCTCGTCGTCGGGCGACCACTGGCGCCACCACGACTGGTGCGGGCTGCGCCCGCGTTTGACCAGGTCGAGTACGGTGATGCCGTCCGGCGCGACGGGCGACTGCGGCAGCATGCCGAGTTGGCGGGCGAGCTCCTTGCTGCGCATCGTGTGGATGAGCCGGCCGTCCAGGTAGACGGCGCCCTCCTTCGGGGTGAGCAGCCGCGACAGGCCGCGCAGCAGCGTCGACTTGCCGCAGGCGTTCGCACCGACCACGGCGGTGACCCGCCCGGCGGGGATCGTCACGTCGAGGGCGTTCACCACGCTGCGGCCGTCGTACGCCAGGGTCAGTCCCTCGGCGGTGAGCCCCTGCGATCGCTTTTCCACGGTCACCCTCCTGAGCCGGTGCGGTTGGACCTGCCGAGCAGCCAGAGCAGGCAGGGGGCGCCGAGCACACCGGTCACGACGCCGACGGGAAGTTCGGTGCCCGGCAGGATCTGACGTCCCACCACATCACCGGCCAGGACCACGAAGGAGCCGACCAGGGCGGACGGCAGCAGGGCGGGGCCCGGCACGCCGACGAGGCGCAGGGCGATCTGCGGCGCGATGAGGGCGACGAAGGCGATGGGGCCCGCGGCGGCCGTCGCGAACGACACCAGGCCGGCGCCGACGGCGAGCAGGGCGATCCGCGCCGTCTGCACCGGCAGTCCCAGCGCCTTCGCCATCTCGTCGCCGAACTGGAGCCCGCCCAGCCACGGGGCGAGCAGCACCACGCACGGCAGCAGCACGGCCAGGGCGACGGCGAGCGGGCCGACGTGTTCCCAGTCGCGCGCGTTCAGGCTGCCGGTGAGCCACATCAGGGCCTGCTGGGCCTGGTAGACGCCGGCTTTGAGGAGCAGATAGCTGGTGGCGCTGGTGCACAGTGCGGCGATGCCGATGCCGACGAGCACGATGCGGTAGCCGGTGGTCCCGGACTTCCAGGCCAGGAGGTAGATGAGCGCCGACGCGCCGAGGCCGCCGACGAGCGCCAGTGTCTGGAGGCCGAGTCCGGAGCCGAGGCCCATCAGCAGTCCGGCGGTGGCGGCGGTGCCGGCTCCGGCGGAGACGCCGATGACGTCGGGGCTGGCCAGTGGATTGCGGGTCAGGGTCTGGAAGACGGCTCCGGCGACGCCGAACGCCGCCCCGCAGAGCAGGCCCACCAGTGCGCGGGGCAGGCGCAGGCTGTGGACGACCAGGGCGGTCGTCGGGTCGCCGCCGCCCGCGAGGCTGCGGACCACTTCGGGCAGCGGCAGGTCGAGTTCGCCGAAGGCGACCTCGACGACGAACGCGGCGGCCACCGCGACGGCCAGCAGCAGGCTCACGAGGACGCTGCGGGGCCGGACGATCCAGGAGGCCCCGGTCCGGGGCAGCCGGATGACCACCCCGCCCGCGTTGCGGACGGCGGCGGCGCCGCGTGTGGAGTCGGTGACGGTCACGGCTCACAGCTCCTGGAGTCGGCGGCGGCGCACCATGGCGATGAAGAACGGCGCCCCGATCACGGTGACGACGATGCCGACGTGGAGTTCGTCGGGCCGGGCGATCAGGCGCCCGGCGATGTCGGCGGCGAGCAGCAGGCTGGGACCGAGCAGCGCCGAGTAGAGCATGATCCAGCGGTGGTCGGGGCCGGTGAGCAGGCGGGCGAGCTGCGGAATGACCAGGCCGACGAAGGCGATCGGCCCGCACAGGGCCACCGCGCCTCCGGCGAGGAGCGTGGCGGCCGCGGCGCCGCGCAGCCGTACCAGGCCGACGTTCCTGCCCAGGGCCGTGGCGACGCCCTCGCCCAGGGCGAGGCTGTTGAGCGCGGGGGCGGTGGCGGCGGCGAGCACCGCTCCGACGGCGATGAAGGGCAGCACGTCGACGAGGACGCCGGCCGGCTGCCCGGTCAGCGAACCCACGACCCAGAAGCGGAAGTCGCCCAGCGCCGCGGCGTCGAACAGGAGCACGGCGTTGACGAGGGACTGGAGCAGCGCCGTGACGGCGGCGCCGGCGAGGGCGAGTTTGGCGGGAGTGGCCCCGCCCTTGCCGGCGCTGCCGAGGGCGTAGACGAGTGCGATCGCCGCCAGGGCCCCGGCGAAGGCGAACCACACGTAGCCCTGGGGGGCGGTGATGCCGAGCAGTCCGGTGGTGAGAACGACTCCGAGGGATGCTCCGGCACTGACGCCGAGGAGGCCCGGGTCGGCGAGCGGGTTGCGGGTCAGGCCCTGCATCAGAGCGCCCGACATGCCGAGTGCGGCGCCGACGACGAGGCCGAACGCGGTGCGCGGTACGCGCATCTGATGGACGATCCCGGACTCCTCGGAGCCGTCCGGGGTCCACAGGAGTTCGAGGACGCGTTCCGGCGCGATCGACTTGGTGCCGAGGGCTATGGAGCACAGGCAGAGCAGCCCCAGCACGATCAGGCACACGGGGACGGCGACGAGGTGAACGAAGGTCCGTCGCGGAACCGTCTCGGGTGGTCGAACGGGCGACGCCGCGGACCGGCTCTGCGTATACGGAAGCACGATGCAAAGGATAGCCATACCTAAGTACCGGCCATCAAGGCTTAGGCGACCGCCGTTGTGTCACTGTTACCGCCCGGGCCGCCGTCACCAGCCCGAACGTCCCGCGCGGGCTCGCCAGCGTGTTCGACGGAGTCGCCGGTTTCCCGCCACAGTTGACGGTAGAGCAGCGCGACGAGGCCCAGCGAGGCGACGCACAGGGCGCCTCCGCCGGCGACGGCCGCGGACGGGCCGACCTTCGAGGCCGCGAGGCCGGCCAGGACACCGCCCAACGCCGGTGCGGTCATGGCCTGGGCCAGCCAGAGGCTGCTCACCCGGCCCTGGAGGGGGTCGGGTGTGTGCCGCATCAGCAGCGTGCGGCGCATGATTTCCGAGAAGGTGTCGGCCAGGCCGCCGAGGGCGAGGAAGAAGAGGCCGAAGCCGAGCAGCGGGCTGAGGCCGAATCCGATGCAGGCCAGGCCCCACACGGCCACCGCGGCGCACAGCACCCGCCACTGGTGGCGCGTACGGCCCGTCCAGCCGGAGACGAGCGAGGCCACGGCCGCGCCGATCACGGGAGCGGTGGTGAGCAGGCCGACCAACTCGGGCCCGCCGCCGAACCGCTCCTGTGCGAACTGGGGGTAGAGGGCGGTCGGCGTGGCGAAGAGCGCGGCGCACAGGTCCACCACGAGCACGGCGGCGACGACGCGGCTGGACCGGATGAAGGCGAGCCCTTCGCGCAGGGAGTCCAGCACGCCGGGCCGCGCCGCCTCCGCGGCGGCCGGCGGCCCGTTCTCCCCCGCCCCGGTGAGGGGCACGCCGGACGGCGCCTCTGCACCGGACTCCTCCGCGCCCGTCGGCGGCATGGGGCCGAGGCGGGTCAGCAGCAGTGTGGTGATCGCCGTACCGGCGGCCGCGAGGCCGAAGGTGGTGGCGAGACCGGGGCCGGCGATGAGCACACCGCCGAGCATGGGGCCGGCGATCGATCCGAGGGTGGTGGTGACCGTGACGAGCGCTCCGGTGGCGGGTATGTGCTCCTCGCTCACAAAGGTGGGCACGACCGCGGTGAGGGCGGTCTCCGCTATCCCCTCGGTGAAGCCGAACAGCGTTCCCGAGAGGTAGACGACCCACAGCGCGGGGCGGTCGGCCGCCGCGTTCGCGGACAGGGCGGCGAAGGTGACGACGGCCCAGCCGCTGCCGACGAGGATGAGTCCCCTGCGGTCCCTGCGGTCGGCGAGGACCCCGCCGACCAGGAAGCCGAGCAGCAGTCCCGCGCCCAGCACCAGACTGACGGCGCCCACCTGGACCGACGATCCGGTCTGCTCGTAGACCTGTACGACCACACCGACCGAGGTGAGTCCGATGCACAGCAGGGCGAGCACGCGGGTGGCGAGAATCAGGCCGAGCGGGCCACCGGCCCGCAACGGCGACAGATCCAGGGCCAGTTCTCTGATGCGCAACGCCGGTTCCTCCACCTCTGGGGTTTCCCCCGCCGAGGCGGCAGCCCGGCGAGCGGGCTCACAATAGCAAGATAAGGCTATCCTAAGTTATGGTTCGGCCCATCAGTCATGTTGAGGGGACGTGAACCTTCTTGTCGGGTGCGAACATCGGCCACAGCGCAGACGCGAACGAACGACGCCGCGAGCTGCTTCGCCGTCAACTGGCCGCCCGTGGCATTGCCAGGCAGCCCGGAAGCGGGAACACATCCCCGCACACTCCCCCGGTCCGGGCCCAGGGGCCGGCTCCGCTGTCCTCGGCGCAGCGCCGGATGTGGCTGCTGCACCAGCTGGAGCCCCAGGGCACCGCCTACAACATATGCGTGGCGGTGCGCCTTTCCGGTGAGTTGTCCGCATCCGGACTGCGGCAGGCGCTGCGGACCGTCGTCGAGCGGCACGAGGTCCTGCGGACCGTCTACCGGCCCGGTGCGGACGGTGAGCCCGTCCAGATCCTGCTGAAGGACGCCGAGCCCGTCATCGGCGAGAGCGACCTGTCGGCCGTCGCGCCGGCGGACCGCGAGGCGGCGGTGGACGAGGCGGCGGCCCGGCTCGCGGCGCGCCCCTTCGACCTGTCGGCGGACACGCCGGTGCGGCTGGAGCTCCTGCGGCTCGCGAGGGACGAACACGTCCTCGTACTGGTCGCCCACCACATCGCCTGGGACGACGGCAGCTGGCAGGTCCTGCTCCAGGAGGTCGCCGCCGTCTACACCGGGCAGCCCTTGCCCGAACTGCCCTTGCAGTACGCCGACCTCGCCGTACGCGAACAGCGCCGCGCGCCCTGGACGGACGCCGACCTCGCACACTGGCGCGAGCTGCTCGCGGATCCGCCGGCGCCGCTGCCCCTGCCCACGGACTTCCCCCGCTCGCCCGAGCGGGCCGAGGAGGGCGGGCGGCTGGTGCGCAGGCTGCCGGCCGAGCTGCGCGAGCGCGTGCACGCGCTGTGCCGGACGGAGGGCGTCAGCCCCTTCATGGCGCTCCTCGCGTCGTTCAACGCCCTGCTCCACCGAGCCGCCGGCGCGCCGGACGTCCTCGTCGGGTCGCCCGCGGTACTGCGCACGGACGGCGCCGAGCGGCTGGTGGGCAACTTCGGCAACACGCTGGTGCTGCGCACGCGGGCCACGCCGGACACCACCTTCCGCGCCTTCCTCCAGCAGGTGCGCGAGGTCTGCCTGGGTGCCTACGCGCACCAGGCCGTCCCCTTCGACACCCTGGTCCAGGAGCTCCGCCCGGAGCGCACGGCCGGGCACAACGTCTTCTTCGACGTCATGTTCTCGCTGCGCAGCGATGTCTGGGAGGGCTTCGAACTGCCCGGCGTGCAGCCGGCCGAACGCCCGGTGCCGGGCAACGCCGCCGCGTTCGACCTGGCCGTCTCCGCGGTGCTGGACTCCGCCGGGACCCTCATCCTGGACACGACCTACCGCCGCGACCTGTACCGGGAGGAGACGGTCGCGCGGCTCCTCGGCCGCTTCGAGCGGCTGCTGACGGCGGCGCTCGACGCCCCGGACACCCCGCTCGGCGACCTGGACCTCCTCGGCGCGCAGGAGCGCGAGCGGGTGCTGACGACCTGGGGCAGTGACCGGCGTGCCCTGGAACGCGCCACCATCCCGGATCTCTTCCGTGGCCGGGTGCGCGAGAACCCCGACGCCACCGCGCTCGTCTGGGAGGACGGCGACGGCCGTGAACACCGGCTCGGTTACGCCGAACTGGACGAGAGCTCCGACCTGCTGGCCGGCGAGCTGGCCGCGCTGGGCGCCGGACCCGAGCAGGTCGTCGCCGTGGCGCTCCCCCGCTCGGGCGACTTCCTGGTGGCCGCGCTCGCCGTCATGAAGGCGGGAGCGGCGTACCTGCCGGTCGACCCCGAGTACCCGGCCGACCGCATCGCCCTGATGCTCGACGACGCCCGGCCGGGCCTGCTGGTCACCGACTCCCGGTCCGCCGGCCGGCTTCCGCACGGCGACGTTCCCGTCGTCCTCCTCGACGACGCGTCACGGCCCGGCCGGGGCTCGCGGGCTCCGCTGCGCCCTTCGACGCCGGACGGCGCCGCGTATCTGATCTACACCTCGGGCTCCACCGGCCGCCCCAAGGGCGTCGTGGTCACGCACGAGGGCATACCGAGCCTCGTCTCCACCATGGCGGAGGAGCTGGGCGCGGGCCCCGGCAGCCGGGTGCTTCAGTTCGCCTCGTTCAGCTTCGACACCTCGGTGTGGGAATGGACGATGGCCCTGCTCACCGGCGCCACCCTGGTCGTCGTGCCCACCGACAAGCGGCTGGGCCCGCCGCTCGCCGAGTTCTGCGCGCGGCACGCGGTCACCCACCTGACGCTGCCGCCGGGCGTGCTGGCGACGCTACCGAACGAGCGGTCCCTGCCCGCCGGGGCGACGCTGATCGTGGCGGGCGAGGCGTGCCCGGCCGAGCTGATGCGGCGCTGGTCGGCCACCACCCGGATGTTCAACTCGTACGGCCCCACCGAGACCACGGTCGACGCGACGCTGTGGACCTGCCGTCCGGACCACCCGGGCCCGGTCGTGCCGATCGGCGCACCGGTGCACAACACGGCCGTGCGGCTGCTGGACGCCCGACTGCACCCGGTCGCGCCGGGTTCGCCCGGTGAGCTGTACGTGTGCGGTGACGGGCTCGCCCGCGGCTACCTCGGCCGCCCGGGGCTGACCTCGGAGCGGTTCGTCGCCGACCCGTTCGGCGAACCCGGCAGCCGGATGTACCGCACCGGCGACCTGGCGCGCTGGACCGCGGACGGTGTCCTGGAGTACCTGGGCCGGGTCGACCACCAGCTCAAGATCCGGGGCTTCCGCATCGAACCCGGCGAGATAGAGCAACTGCTGCGCCGGGACCCGGGGATCGCGCAGGCCGCCGTCATCGCCCGCGAGGACCAGCCGGGCGACCCGCGCCTCGTCGCCTATGTGGTGCCCGCCGAAGGATCGGCCGCGCCCGACACCGACCGGCTGCGGGCCGACCTTGCCGCCGCACTGCCCGCGCACATGGTGCCCGGCGCTATCGTCGCGCTGGAGCGGCTGCCGCTGACCAGCAACGGCAAGCTGGACCGCCGGGCCCTGCCCGCGCCGGTGTACGGGCGGGCCACCGGCCGGGAGCCGGCCACGGCACGCGAGGCGGCGCTGTGCGCGCTGTTCGCCGCGGTGCTGGAGCTTCCGGCGGTCGGACCGGACGACGACTTCTTCCTGCTCGGCGGCCACTCCATGCTCGCCGCACGGCTGATCACCCGCGTGGAGGCGGAGTTGGGCGTCCGGCCCGCCCTGCGGGCGCTGTTCGACGCGACGACGCCGGCCGCGCTGGCTCGCGTACTGGACGACGCCGAGGGCGGCCGGGACACCGCCCGGCCGGCGCTCACCGCCGGCACGGCCGGTGATCCCGCGCCCCTGTCGTTCGCGCAGCAGCGGCTGTGGCTGCTGCACCGCCTGGAGGAGCCGGGCCCGGCCTACAACATCCCCACCGCGCTGCGCGTCGGCGGGCCGCTGGACACGGCCGCCCTCGCCGCCGCCGTCGCCGACGTCGCCGTACGCCACGAGAGCCTGCGTACGGTCTTCCCGGAGCGCGACGGATCGCCGTGCCAGGTCGTGCTGGAGCCCGGGCGCGGGCCGCGGCTCGAGGTCCGCCGTACGACGCCCGAGACCGTGGAGGCCGAGCTGGCCGCCGCGGCGGCGCACGTGTTCGCCCTCGCCGAGGAACCGCCGCTGCGCGTCGTCCTGTTCGAGACCGGACCGGAGGAGCACATCCTGCTGCTCCTGCTGCACCACATGGCCGGAGACGGCCAGTCCCTGCCCGTCCTGGTCCGCGACCTCGCCGACGCCTACCGGGCCCGGCTGTCCGGGCAGGGCCCCGACTGGTCGCCGCTGCCCGTGCGGTACGCCGACTTCGCAGTCTGGCAGCGGCGGCTCCTCGGCGACGCCGAAGACCCTGGCAGCCTGACGGCTCGACAGGCCGCGTACTGGAAGGAGGCGCTCGACGGCGCCCCCGACGAACTGCGGCTGCCCACCGACCGGCCCCGCCCGGCCGAGTCGACCAACCGGGGCGGCATGCTCCGGTTCTCGGTGGAGGCCGAACTCGCCCGCCGTGTACGGACGCTCGCGGCCTCGCTCGGCGTCACCCCGTTCATGGTGTACCAGGCCGCGGTGGCCGCCCTGCTGACCCGGCTCGGCGCCGGGGAGGACATCCCGGTCGGCACGCCCGTGGCGGGGCGCGGCGAGGAAGCGCTCGACGACCTCGTCGGCTTCTTCGTCAACACGCTCGTGCTGCGCACCGACACGTCCGGTTCGCCGTCGTTCGAGACGCTGCTGCGGCGGGTGCGGGACACGGCCGTCGCCGCGTTCGAGCACCAGGACCTGCCGTTCGAGCGGCTGGTGGAGATCCTCAACCCCCCGCGGTCCACAGCCCGTCACCCGCTGTTCCAGGTGATGGTGGTGCACCAGAGCGGTACGGCGTCCGAGTTGCCGGTGGCGGGGCTGCGGACCCGGCCGCACGTGGTGGCCACCGGCACGGCGACGTTCGACCTGAGCCTGACGTTCATCGACCGGTTCGACCCGGACGGCGACCCGGACGAGGTCGGCGGCTTCGCCGAGTACAGCGCGGACCTGTTCGACCCGGACACGGTGGAGGCGCTCACCCGGCGCCTGGTGCGGCTGCTGGACGCCGCCGTCGCCCGGCCCGAGCTGCCGATCGGCGACCACGACATCCTGACGGACGCGGAGCGCGGCACGCTGCTGGCACCGCCCGTGGCCCCGCCCGCCGCGCCGCCGCTGCACGAGGCGTTCGCGCGACAGGTCCGCCGCACCCCGGACGAGGTCGCACTGGTCCTCGGCTCCCGCTCGGGCGCCGTCGAGCGGATCACGTACGCCGGTCTCGACGCCCGCGTGGAGCGCGTCGCCCGGCTGGTGGCCGCGCACGGCGCGGCCCCGGAGCGGTTGGTGGCCCTCGCCCTGCCCCGTCACGAGACGGTCGCCGCACTCCTCGGCGTACTGCGGTCGGGGGCCGCGTTCCTGCCGCTGGACCCGCACTACCCGCAGGAACGGCTGGCGCAGACCCTGGACGACGCTCGGCCCGTGTGCCTGCTCACCACCCGTGAGCTGGCGCAGGCACTGCCCCGGCGGCCGGACCTTCCCGTGGTCCTCGTGGACGCCGAGGAGCCGGCCGCGCCGGTCGCCGCGGCGCAGGCCGGGCCCGGCGACGCCGCGTACGTCATCTACACCTCGGGCTCCACCGGCCGCCCCAAGGGCGTGGTGGTGACCCACGCCAACCTCGCCAACCTGTACGCCGCGCACACCTCGACGCTGTTCCCGCCCGAGGTTCCCGAGGCCGGCGGACGCCGGCTGCGGGTCGGGCACATCGCCTCGTTCGCCTTCGACGCCTCGCTCGACCCGGTGCTGCTGATGGTGGGCGGGCACGAGCTGCACGTCCTGGACGAGTCGACGTATCCGGACGCCGAGGCCGTCGCCGCGTACGTCGCCGAGGAGCGGGTCGACTACCTCGACCTGACCCCGGCCCACCTCCAGCAGCTCATCAAGCACGGGCTGCTCGACGAGGGCAGGCACCGGCCCGCCCTGCTGGGCCCGGGCGCGGACGCGATGCCGGACTCGCTGTGGCGGGACCTCGGCGCGCACCCGGCGACGACGGCGTACAACTTCTACGGTCCGACCGAGTGCACCGTGGACTCGGTCGTTGCCCTCGTCACGGGTGAGGGCGCGCCCCGTATCGGACGGCCCATCAGGGGAGCCGGGGCGTACGTGCTGGACGACCGGCTGCGGCCCGTGCCGCCCGGGGTGACGGGTGAGCTGTACCTCGCGGGCGCCGGTCTGGCCCGTGGATACCTGGGGCGTCCGGCGCTGACCGCCGAGCGGTTCACCGCCGACCCGTACGGTCCTGCGGGCACCCGGATGTACCGCACGGGCGACCTGGCGCGCTGGACCACGGACGGCGAGCTGGAGTGCCTGGGCCGGGCCGACCACCAGGTGAAGATCCGCGGGTTCCGCATCGAGCCGGGCGAGATCGAGGCCGTTCTCGGACGGCACGAGAGCGTCGCGGAGGTCGCGGTCGTCGCCCGCGACGACCTGCCGGGATCGCGCCGCCTGGTCGCGTACGTGGCGCCCGTCCCGGGCCACGCGGCCGACACCGACGCATGGCGCGCCCATGCGGCGGCCCTGCTGCCGGAGCACATGGTGCCCTCGCTGTGGGTGCCCATGGAACGGCTGCCGCAGTCGGCCAACCGCAAGGTGGACCGGGCTGCGCTGCCGGTGCCCGAACTGCCCGAGCAGGGCAGTGGACGCGCGCCCCTCACCGAGGCCGAGAAGCTGTTCTGCGAGCTGTTCGCCGCCCTGCTCGGGCAGGACACGGTGGACGCCGACGGCAACTTCTTCGAACTGGGTGGGGACAGCATCATCTCGCTCCAGCTCGTGAGCCGCGCCCGCGCGGCGGGCTGGAAGCTCGGCCCCCGTGACGTCTTCCGCCACCAGACTCCGGCCGCCCTGGCCGCAGTCGCCCGGCCGGAGAAGGCCGCGTCGGACCGTACGTCCGACGACGGTGTCGGCCGCGTGCGGGAGACGCCGATCATGGGGTGGCTGCGGGAGCTCGCCGACGCGGGCCCCACCGCCGCCTCCGTCGACGGCTACAGCCAGGGCATGACCCTGGGCACCCCTGCCGGGCTGACGTACGAACGGCTCACGGACGTCCTCCAGTCGGTGCTCGACCGGCATCCGGCGCTCCGGTCCCGCCTGGTGCGCGCGGCCGACGGCACCTGGGAACTGGACGCCCCGGCGCCCGGTTCGGTACGGGCCGCGGACGTGCTGCGGCGCGCCGGGGCGGACCTTGCGACCGAGGCCGCGGCCGCCCGGGACCGGCTGCGTCCCGAGGCCGGGGTCATGGTGCAGGCGGTGTGGTGCGAGCCGGAGGACCGGCTCGTCCTGGTCGTGCACCACCTGGTGGTCGACGGCGTGTCGTGGCGCGTCGTGTGCGCGGACCTCGACTCCGCGTGGCGGGGCGAACCGGCGCCTGCGACCGGCACCTCGCTGCGTGCGTGGAGCGAGCTGCTGCGCGCGTACGCCCGGCGTGCGGACACCGTCCGGCAGGCCGACGACTGGGCCCGTGCCCTCGGCGGCGGGACACCGCTGGCCGGCCGGGCACTGGATCCGGCCCGGGACACCTCCGCGACCTCCCGCAGGCACACCGTGTCCGTGGAACCCGGGGACACGGAGGCGCTGCTGACCCGGGTGCCCGCGGCGTTCCACGCGAACGTCGAGGACGTTCTGCTGACCGCGCTGGTCCTCGCCGTCGCCGACCACCGCCGCCTCTCGGGAGGCACCGACGCGGGCGTGAGCGTGCAGTTGGAGGGCCACGGCCGCGAGGAGACGGTCGCCGAGGGCGTCGACCTGGCGCAGACCGTCGGGTGGTTCACCACCGTCCACCCGGTGCTCCTCGACCCCGGTCCCGTCGACCTCTCCGAGGCGCGTGCGGGCGGTCCCGCGGTGGGCCTGGCCCTCAAGGCGGTCAAGGAGCGGCTGCGGGCCGTGGGCGACGGCGGTCTCGGGTTCGGCGCGCTGCGCCACCTCAACCCGGAGACGGCGGAGCGCCTGTCCGTGCTGCCCGTCCCCGAGATCTGCTTCAACTACCTGGGGCGGTTCGGGTCCGGAGACGCGGAGGGCCCCTGGCAGCCGGTCGCCGGTGACGAGGGCCTGTTCCACGGCGTCGACCCGGCGCTGCCGCTCGCGCACGCCCTGGAGATCGACGTCCATGTGGCCGCCGCGCCCGCAGGCCCCCGGCTCAGTGCCACCTGGTCGTACGCGGGCGAGGCCCTGCGCGCGGACGTCGTCCGGTCGCTCGCCGACGGCTGGCTGACGTACCTGGCGGCCCTGGTGGCGCACACCGACAAGCCCGACGCGGGGGGCTGGACCCCTTCCGACCTGTCCCTGATCTCCCTCTCCCAGGACGAGATCGACGACTTCGAAGCCGACTGGAGGCTTTCGTGACTGGCCGCACCGCCGCCCGCTCCAAGCTGGAGGACATCCTCCCGCTGACCCCGCTCCAAGAGGGCCTGCTGTTCCGGGCGGAGCTCGACGACGACGGCCACGACGTGTACGCGGGGCATCTGACGATGACGCTGCGCGGGCCGCTGGACGAGCGGCGGCTGCGGGCCGCGGCGCAGGCTCTGCTGGACCGCCAGCCGGGCCTGCGGGCCGCGTTCCGCCGCAACCGGCAGGGCAAGGCGGCCGCGCTCGTCCCCTCGCGGGTGGACGTGCCGTGGAGCTTCACCGACCTGTCCGCGCTGCCCGCCGCCGAGCGGGAACGGGAGACCGAGCGGCTCACCGCCCTGGACGCGGAGCGCGGGTTCGACCTCGGGCAGCCGCCGCTGATCCGGTTCGCACTGCTGCGGCTTGAGCAGGACCTGCACCGGCTGGTCGTGACCAACCACCACATCGTGCTGGACGGCTGGTCGCAGCCGCTGCTGGTTCGGGAGCTGTTCGCCCACTACACGGGGGGCCGCCCCGCTCCCGCCACCTCTCCGCGCGTGTACCTGGACTGGCTCGCCGCGCAGGACCGGGGCGCCGCCGAGGCCGCGTGGCGGACGGCGCTCGCGGACCTGGACGGTCCGACGCTGGTCGCGCCGGGCGCGTCGGAGTCGGTGACCGAGCCGCCGCGGAAGGTCGTCGTCGAGCTCGACCCCGCGCTGACCTCCTCGGTGACCGCCGTCGCGCGGTCCCGCGGGCTGACCCTGGGCACCGTCGTCCAGGGCGCCTGGGCGCTCACGCTGGCCAGGTCGCTCGGTCGCGGCGACGTCGTCTTCGGCACCACGGTGTCCGGTCGGCCCGCCGACCTGCCGGGCGTCGAGTCGATGGTGGGCGTCTTCGTCAACACCGTCCCCGTACGGGCCACCCTGCCCGCCGCCGAGCCGTTCGCCGACGCCCTGGCCAGGCTCCAGGAGGAGCAGTCCTCCCTGGTCCCGCACCAGCACCTGGGCCTGGCCGAGGTGCAGCGGCTGGCCGGCGGGCGGGAGCTGTTCGACACCCTCGCCGTCGTCGAGAACTACCCCTTCGACCCCGAGTCGCTGGCCGAACTCGCCCCCGGGCTGCGGCTGGAGGACGCCGGCGGCGACGAGGGCGTGCACTACCCGCTCGCGCTGACCGTCCTGCCCGGCACGCGCCTGCGCCTGGAGCTGGGCTACCGGCCCGACGCGCTGTCCGAGGACGAGGTGCGGTCCGTCGCCGACCGGCTGCGCCGCGCCTTCGAGGCGTTCGCCACCACCCCGGACGAACCGCTGGGCCGCGTCGACCTGCTGGGCGCGGACGAGGCGCTGCTGCTGACCGCGCCCGGCGCCGCCCGCCCCGTACCGGACACCACCCTCACGGCGCTCCTCGCCGGGCAGGTGGCGCGCACCCCGGAGGCCACCGCCGTCGTCTTCGAGGACGACCGGCTGAGCTACGCCGAACTGGACGCGCGGGCCGAGCGGGTCGCCGGCTGGCTGACCCGGCACGGCGCGGGCCCGGGCACGGTCGTCGCGGTCGCGCTGCCGCGCTCCGCCGACCTGGTCGTGGCCCTGGCGGCCGTGCTGCGCGCCGGCGCCGCCTACCTGCCGGTGGACCCCGGCTATCCGGCGGACCGCGTCGCGTTCATGCTGGCGGACGCGCGTCCGGTGGCCGTGGTGACGGACACGGCGACGCTGGGCCTGCTGCCCGACGCCTCCGCCGTCCTCACCCTGGACGCCCCGGAGGCACTTCCTCCCGCCGAGGGCGCCGAACCGTCCGCCGTCCGCCCGGCCGATCCGGCGTACGTCATCTACACCTCCGGCTCGACGGGCCGCCCCAAGGGCGTGGTCGTGCCCCACTCGGCCGTCGTCAACCGGCTGCTGTGGACGCAGGGCGAGTACGGACTCACCCCCGCCGACCGGGTGCTCCAGAAGACGCCGTCCAGCTTCGACGTGTCGGTGTGGGAGTTCTTCTGGCCGCTGATCACCGGCGCGACGCTGGTGGTGGCCCGCCCGCAGGGCCACCTGGACCCGCAGTACCTGGCGCGGCTCGTCCGCGAGCAGTCCGTCACCACGGCGCACTTCGTCCCCTCGATGCTGCGGGCCTTCCTCACCGAGCCGGAGGCGGCCGGCTGCACGGGCCTGACCAGGGTGCTGTGCAGCGGTGAGGCGCTCACCCCCGACCTGGTGCGCGGCTTCCACGGCCTCTTCGGGGGCGCGGTGGAGCTGCACAACCTGTACGGGCCCACCGAGGCCGCCGTGGACGTCACCGCCTGGCCGTGCCCGGCCGACGGCGGGGACCGCGACGGCGTGCCGATCGGCCGCCCGGTGTGGAACACCTCGGCGTACGTCCTGGACGCGGCGCTGCGCCCGGTCCCGGCCGGTGTGCCGGGCGAGCTGTACCTGGCGGGCCCTCAGCTCGCCCACGGCTACCTGGGGCGTTTCCCGCTCACCGCCGAGCGGTTCGTCGCCGACCCGTACGGCCCGCCGGGCACCCGGATGTACCGTACGGGCGACCTGGCGCGGCGCGGCGCGGACGGCGTGATCACGTACCTGGGCCGGACCGACGACCAGGTGAAGATACGCGGGTTCCGCATCGAGCCCGGTGAGGTCGAGGGAGCGCTCGCGCTGCACCCGGGCGTCCGGGAGGCCGCCGTGGTGGCCCGCCGTGACCTCGGGACGGACGGCGACCCGGTCCTGGTCGCCTACACGACCGGTGCGGCCGATCCCGCCGAGCTGCGCCGCCATCTGTCGGCCGCGCTGCCGGAGCACATGGTGCCGTCCGCGTTCGTCGCGCTGGACGCGCTCCCGCTTTCGCCCAGCGGCAAGCTCGACCGCCGGGCCCTGCCCGCACCCGAGCTCGGGCCGGCCGTCGCGGGCCGGCGCCCCCGCAACCCGTCGGAGGAGATCCTCTGCGACCTGTTCGCGGAGGTCCTCGGGGTGCCCGAGGTCGGCATCGACGACGACTTCTTCACCCTGGGCGGGCACTCGCTGCTCGCGACGCGGCTCGCCAGCCGGGTCCGCTCCACCATGGGGGTGGAACTGCCGCTGCGGACGGTCTTCGACGCGCCGACGGTCGCCGCCCTCGCCCGGCGCCTGGGCACGCGCAGCACCCGGCCGCCGCTGCGGGCCGGGGAGCGCCCGGATCCCCTGCCGCTGTCGTTCGCGCAGCAGCGCATGTGGTTCCTGTACCGGCTGGAGGGACCGAACCCGGCGTACAACATGGCGTTCGCGGCCCGGCTCACCGGTGCGCTCGACGCCGACGCGCTGCGGTCCGCGCTCGGTGACCTGACGGACCGGCACGAGGCGCTGCGGACGGTGCTGCCGGACGACGCGGGCACCCCCCGGCAGGTCATCCTCGACGCGGAGGCCTCGCGGCCGCAGATGCCTGTCACGGCGGTCACCGAGGCCCAGCTGCCGGGCCGGCTCGCGCAGGCGGCGTCGCACCCGTTCCGTATCGACGAGGAAGCGCCGTTCGCGGCCGAGCTGTTCGCCGTAGGCCCTGACGAGCACGTCCTGGTCCTGGTGCTGCACCACATCGCCGCCGACGGCTGGTCCGCACTGCCGCTGCTGCGGGACCTGGCGGACGCCTACTCCGCGCGCAGCCGGAGTGAGCGCCCCTCCTTCGTCCCGCTTCCGGTGGGCTACGCGGACCACGCGGTGTGGCAGCGCGCGCTGCTCGGGGACGAGTCGGACCCGCAGGGGCTGCTGCACCGGCAGGCGGAGTACTGGCGCAAGACGCTGGAGGGTCTGCCGGAGGAGCTTCCGCTGCCCACGGACCGGCCGCGCCCCGCCGCGCCGAGCCTGCGGGGCGCGACCGTCGAGCTCGATGTGCCGGCCGACCTGCACCGGGCCGTGCGGGCGCTGGCACGCCGCTGCGACGCCAGCGTGTTCATGGTGCTGCACGCGGCGCTCGGCACCCTCCTCACCCGGCTCGGCGCCGGTGCGGACATCCCCGTCGGAACGCCGATCGCGGGCCGCAGCGACGACGCCGTCGACGACGTGGTGGGCTTCTTCGCCAACACGCTGGTGCTGCGTACGGACACCTCCGGCGACCCGGGCTTCCGGGAGCTGGTGGCCCGGGTGCGGGAGACCGACCTGGCCGCGTACGCGCACCAGGACATCCCCTTCGAGCGCCTCGTGGAGCTGCTGAACCCGGCCCGGTCCATGGCCCGGCACCCGCTGTTCCAGGTGATGCTGAGTCACCAGGCGAGGCCGCCGCTGGACCTGGCGCTCGGCGAGGTCGCGGTCCGGCAGGAGCCGGTCGACATGGGGACGGCCAAGTTCGACCTGGCTTTCGAGATCACCGAGGAGCACGGCCGGGACGGGATGCGGCTGGGCGTCGAGTACAGCACCGACCTGTTCGACCACGAGACCGTCGCGAACATGGCGACCCGCTTCCTGCGGGTGCTCCAGGCCGTCACCGAGCACCCCGACCGTCCTCTCGGCAGCCTGGAGCTGCTGTCCGCCGACGAACGCCGGCAGGTGCTCGTCGACTGGAAGGGCGACCTGGTCGAGGCGCAGGTAGCGACGCTGACCGAGCTGTTCACCCGTCAGGTGGAGCGCACGCCGGACGCCACGGCCCTGGTCTGCGGAGACATCGCGTACACCTTCGCCGAGTTGGACCGGCGCACGGCACGCCTGGCGCGCCTGCTGCGGGACCGGGGCGTCGGTCCCGAGCGGATGGTGGCCCTGCTGCTGCCCCGGCGGGCCGACACCGTGGTCGCGCTGCTGGCGGTGATGCGGGCCGGTGGCGCGTACGTCCCCATCGACCCGGGCTACCCGGCGGGGCGGATCGAGCACATCCTCCGGGACTCCGCGCCCAGGCTCCTGATCACCACCGGGGCGCTCGCGGGCCTCGCGGGGGACGGCGGGCCCGAGACGCTGGTACTGGACGCGCCGGAGACGCAGGCGCTGCTGGCGGACGGAGGGCCGGCGGCCGGGGAACTTCCCCACCCGCTGCCGCAGCACCCCGCGTACGTCATCTACACCTCGGGCTCCACGGGCCTGCCCAAGGGCGTCGTCGTGGAGCACCGCTCCATCGCGAACCTCTTCCACAGCCACCGCGAGCTGCTCTACCGGCCGACCGTCACCGCCGCCGGTGGGCGGAGCCTGCGGGTGGCGCACGGCTGGTCGTTCGCCTTCGACGCGGCATGGCAGCCGCAGTTGTGGATGCTCGACGGTCACGCGCTGCACATCGTCACCGAGGACACACTGCGCGACCCGGACCAGCTGGTGTCGTTCATCGAGACGAACCGCATCGACTTCATCGAGGTCACGCCCTCGCACGCGATGCAGCTCGCCGGCGCCGGTCTGATCAGGGACGGCCGCTCCCCGCTGCTCGCGCTCGGCGTGGGCGGCGAGGCCGTGCCGTCCCCGCTGTGGCGGGAGATGCGCGAACTGGAGGGCACGGCCGGGTTCAACCTGTACGGGCCGACCGAGTGCACGGTCGACGCGCTGGCCGCCAGTGTGGCGGGCAGCGAACGCCCGCTGGTGGGGCGGCCGACGGCGAACACCACCGCGTACGTCCTGGACGCCCGTCTCCAGCCGGTGCCGGCCGGTGTCATCGGTGAGCTGTACCTGGCCGGGGCCGGTCTCGCCCGTGGCTACCTGGACCGGCGCTCGCTCACCGCCGAGCGTTTCGTGGCGGACCCGTTCGGCCCGCCCGGCACGCGGATGTACCGCTCGGGCGACCTGGTGCGCTGGATGCCGGACGGCACCGTCGACTACCTCGGCCGGACCGACGACCAGGTGAAGATTCGCGGCTTCCGCATCGAGCTCGGCGAGATCACGGCGGCTCTGGCGGCCGGCCCGTCGGTCCTCCAGGCGGCCGTCGACGTACGCGAGGACGGCCCGCGCGGCAAGCACATCGTCGCCTACGTCGTCCCGGCGGCGGGCGCCGAGTTCGACCCGTCCGCGCTGCGCGCCCAGTTGACCCGGATGCTGCCGGACTACATGGTGCCGTCGGTGTTCGTGGAGCTGGACGCGCTGCCGCTGACCGACCACGGCAAGCTCGACCGGCGCGCGCTGCCCGCACCGCAGGCGGTGGAGTCGCGGGCCGGCCGGGGTCCGCGCGACCTCACCGAGGCCCTGGTCTGCGAGATCTTCGCCGAGGTGCTGGACCTCCCCGAAGTCGGCATCGACGACGACTTCTTCGACCTCGGCGGCCACTCCATGCTGCTGGTACGCCTGCGGGACCGCCTGCAGAACGCCACCGGACGGCAGCTGGCGGTGGCGGACCTCTTCCGTCATCCGACGGCGGCCGCGCTCGCGGGCCGACTGCGGTCCACGGGCGAGGAGAGGACGGACGGCCCGACGGGTCTCGACGTGCTGTTCACGCTGCGGTCCTCGGGCGACCGGGCGCCGCTGTGGTGCCCCGCTCCCGCGACAGGACTCGGCTGGCGGTACGCGGCGCTGCGGGCGCACGTCCCGGCTGAAGTGCCGGTCCACGCCCTCCAGGCACCGAACCTGTCGGGCGGACCGGCCGCGGAGTCCCTGGACGAGCTGGTCGACGCCCACCTGGCGGAGCTGACCCGGGTCCAGCCGCACGGCCCGTACCGGCTGCTCGGCTGGTCGCTGGGCGGTGTCGTGGCCCACGCCCTGGCGTGCCGTCTCCAGGAACGCGGGGAGCGCGTGGAGCTGCTGGCGCTGCTCGACTCCTACCCCGGCGACGGGAGCGGGGCCGGGAACGCGGACGACGCCGTCGCGGCTGCCGTTGAGGCGGCGGTGGACGGGCTGGGTCTGGAGCAGGTGACCGTGGCGGCGATGCACGCCAACTACGCCGCCGCTACGGGGCTGTTGTCGGCCCACTCCCCCGCCCGGTACCGGGGCGCGTTGCTCCACTTCCGCGCGTCCGACGCCCCGGGGCCCGCCGAGGACTGGACGGCGTACACGGACGGCGAGGTCGTCGTGCAGACCGTCGCGGACGACCACGACGGTCTGCTGGACCCGTCGGCGCTGCGGCGGATCGCGGCGGTGCTGTCCGAGCACACCGAGGGATGGCGTTAGCCGTCGGACGGACGACGCCGCCCTCCACACCGGGAACGGTGTGGAGGGCGGCGTTCGTTGTGGCCGGCCCTGCGGGCTCAGCCGAGCAGCGCGTCGATCTCCCGGCCGCGGTCCGCGTGCAAGGCCCGGGCGGTACGGCGCAGCAGGAGGGAGTCGGAGATCTCGCCGGAGCGGACGGCGAGCGTGGACAGCAGCGAGGACGTGACCCCGTGGGTGTGCTCGGTGCCGCCCTGGAGGTAGACGCCGACGTCCACCTTGTCGCTCATCAGCACGCGGTGGTCGCGGTCCACGCGGACCCGGCCCTGCTCGTCGGTGAGGCAGTCCGCCGCGAGGTCGCCGAGGAGGTCGCGCGGATCGACCGGCCGGTAGCCGGTGGCCATGACCACGGCGTCGCAGTCCAGGGTCTCCTGGCGGCCAGTCGTCAGCGAGCGGACCACGACACGGGCGCCGTCGGGGAGGGTCTCGACGCCGCCGAGCTCGGTGGTGTTGAGGAAACGCAGCCGTTCCCGGCCGCTGACCTTCTCCTGGTAGTGCGTGCGGTACAGCTGTGTGATGAGGTCGCCGTCCACCACGGAGTAGTTGGTGTTGCGGTGGTAGCCGTCGAGGTCCTGCTTGACGCTCTCGGGCGCGGTGAAGAAGTCGTCGACCGCGGCCGGGTCGAAGATGCGGTTGGCGAAGGGGCTGTCGTCGGCGGGGCTGTAGCCGTACCGGGTGAAGACCGCGTTCACCTGAGCGTCCGGGAAGGTCCGGTGCAGGTAGTCGACGGCTTCTGCGGCGGACTGCCCCGCGCCGACGACGACGAACCGGCGGTGCCGGAGGTTCGTCAGCCGGGGTGCGCGGAAGAGCAGGTCCCGGGTGTGCCAGACGTGTTCGCCCTGGGTCACGCCGTCCGGGAGCCGGGGCTTCAGACCGGTGCCGACGACGACGTTGAGTGCTCTGAGCACCTCCCGGTCGGCCGGGTCGGCCACGCTCTCCGAGACGACCTCGACGGCCTCGACGCGGTCTCCGTCGCGCACGGGGCGGATCTCGGTGACCCGCCGCCCGTAGTCGACGCTGTCGCCGAATTCGGAGGCGCACCACTCGAAGTAGTCGTGGAACTCGATCCGGGTGGGGAAGAACGTCTTCTGGTTGATGAAGTCGGCCAGGCGCCCGCGGTCCTGAAGATACATCAGGAAGGAGAAGCGGCTGCTGGGGTCCCGCATGGTGACCAGGTCCTTGAGGAAGGAGACCTGCATGGTCGCCCCCTCCAGGAGCATGCCGCGGTGCCAGCCGAAGCGCTCCTGCTGCTCCACGAAGCGTGCGTGCAGCGCGCGTTCGGGGTCGCGGCGGTTGTGGTCGGCGACGGCGATGGCCAGAGCCAGATTCGACGGACCGAAACCTATGCCGACCAAGTCCCGGGCGGCGGCGCCCTCGGCCTGGCCGCTGTCCTCGCGGCGTCCCGACATGGTGGTCCTTCCGTTGGATCGTACGACTGAGCGACCGCGTACACACGGCCACACATCAAAGACTTTCTACTAAGGTAAGGCGTGCCTAAATTCCCCTAGACTGCACGGGGTGTCAAGTCCGCGCGTACCGCCTGCGCCCTTGTTCCTCCGACCACGCCTCCGATGTCCCTCCATGTCGCATACGAGCACCGGCCGGGCGCACGCGGGCACGGAGTTCGCCTCCCCGGGAACGACACGGTCGGGAGCGAGGTGGACGTTGCCCCTGAGGCAGACGGGAGCGTGGTGGGCATGGAGGAAGAGGCACTGCTCAGCATCGGCTCGTTCGCCCGCCGGACCCTCCCACTGGCCCGCTGAGCGGGCGCCCTGAGCGGGCAGGGGGCGCAGTCCGCGCCCCCT
>NZ_JBSGYQ010000087.1:0-22007 GCF_053610585.1 Streptomyces sp. NPDC054887
ACCCTCTTCGAACTCGGCGCCACGGTCTAGCTGCCCGGCGCCGCGCACGTCTGAGGCTCCACTGCCCCGCCGAAGGGGCGGCCGTCCGTAATCCACCGGGCGGCCGCCCCTTCGGCGCGTACGGGGCCGTCAGTCCTCCTGGGCCGGCGCCGAGGCGCTCTTCGCCGCCCGGCCGTCGTCGCCGGAGGAGTCCGGCGCCGAGCCGAGGCTGGCGGCGAGCGTCGCCGTCAGAAGGGCTGCGCCCACGACGAGGAGGGAGCGGCTCGGTCGGACCGGGTGTGATTCGCGCACGGTTTCTCCAGGGTCGGTGAGTCGGCGAACGCGCGCCTTACCAGTTCTCCGGCACGTAAACCTGTCGAACGTCCTCGTTTCCCCACCGCGGCCGGAACCCGTGTGCGGCCCTCTGCGGCGGTACGGCGACCCGCCCGGACCCGAGGGACGCCCGGCCCCCTCGCGGCCCTCCACCGGCGGGGCAGGTACGCCGAAGGGGGCGGCCACCCGGCGTGTTCCGGATGACCGCCCCCTTCGGGTCTGCCCTGGGTGCTACTTGCCCTTGGCGGCTTCCTTGAGCTTGGAGCCCGCGGAGACCTTCACGCTGTAGCCGGCCGGGATCTGGATCGGGTCGCCGGTCTGCGGGTTACGAGCGGTGCGAGCGGCACGGTGGGTGCGCTCGAAGGTCAGGAAGCCGGGGATGGTGACCTTCTCGTCGCCCTTGGCGACAATCTCGCCGACGGTCTCGGCGAGCGCGGCCAGCACGGCGTCGGCGTCCTTGCGGGTCACGTCGGCGCGGTCGGCCAGGGCGGCCACCAGCTCACTGCGGTTCATGTTTGTACTCCCGTGTTCTTCTTGCCTGTAAGGCGTGAGATCGAAGCCGATGCTGCCAGGGCCCTCGGACAGTCCCCGGACCCGGGTCTGTCGTCAGACCCTCGCGCCCAAATACGCATCCTGCCCCCACCAGCGGCGGGAAAGCCAATCCGGCACCCTCCGGAGTCACACGAAAAGCGCCACAGCCTCGAAGTGGTGACGCTCCGTCCGCTGCCGGAAGCGGACCGCAGGGCTCTGCACGGGCCCTGCGGGCTCATTGCCCGCCACCCTAGAGGGGGCCGAGAGGCCCTGCGACCCGCGACGCGCCGGGTGATCCACCCGGGCCGCCGGGAAACGTCAGGCGGACGTGGAACCCGTCACAGCGGAGCCCACGGCCTTCGCCGCCGTGCGCACGGCGCCGGCGACCGCGCCGGCCACCTTGTCGTTGAAGACCGACGGGATGATGTAGTTCGCGTTCAGCTCGTCCTCGGTGACGACGTCGGCGAGGGCGGCGGCGGCGGCCAGCATCATCTCCGTGTTGACGGTCCGGGACTGGGCGTCCAGGAGGCCGCGGAAGACACCGGGGAAGACCAGCACGTTGTTGATCTGGTTCGGGAAGTCGGAGCGGCCCGTGGCCACAACGGCCGCCGTCTGACGGGCGATTGCGGGCTCGACCTCGGGGTCCGGATTCGCGAGCGCGAAGACGATCGCGCCGTCCGCCATCGCGGCGACGTCGTCGCCGTTCAGGACGTTGGGGGCCGAGACGCCGATGAACACGTCCGCGTCGACCACGGCCTCCTTGAGGGTGCCGGTGACGCCCTCCGGGTTGGTGTTGTCGGCGATCCAGCGCAGCGGCGACTCGGGCGCGGCGTCGACCAGGTCCTCGCGGGCCGCGTGCACCACGCCGTGGATGTCGGCGACGACCGCGTGCTTGACGCCGGCGGCGATCAGGAGCTTGAGGATGGCGGTGCCGGCCGCGCCGGCACCGGACATGACGACCCGTACGTCGCCGATCGACTTGCCGACCACGCGGAGCGCGTTCGTCAGCGAGGCGAGGACCACGATCGCCGTGCCGTGCTGGTCGTCGTGGAAGACGGGGATGTCGAGGGCCTCGCGCAGCCGCGCCTCGATCTCGAAGCAGCGGGGCGCGGAGATGTCCTCCAGGTTGATGCCCGCGAAGCCGGGGGCCATGGCCTTGACGATCGCGACGATCTCGTCGGTGTCCTGGGTGTCCAGGCAGATCGGCCACGCGTCGATGCCGGCGAAGCGCTTGAAGAGGGCCGCCTTGCCCTCCATGACGGGCAGCGCGGCCATCGGGCCGATGTTGCCCAGGCCCAGCACGGCGGAGCCGTCCGTCACCACCGCGACGGAGTTGCGCTTGATGGTCAGGCGGCGGGCGTCCTCGGGGTTCTCGGCGATCGCCATGCACACGCGGGCCACGCCCGGCGTGTAGATCATGGAGAGGTCGTCACGGTTGCGGATGGGGTGCTTGGACGCCATCTCGATCTTGCCGCCGAGGTGCATCAGGAACGTACGGTCGGAGACCTTGCCCAGGGTGACGCCCTCGATGCCGCGCAGGCCCTCGACGATCTCGTCGGCGTGGGCGGTCGAGCTGGCCGCGATGGTGACGTCGATCCGCAGCTTCTCGTGGCCGGAGGCGGTCACGTCGAGGCCGGTCACGGACCCGCCGTGGGACTCGACTGCCGTGGTGAGCTGGCTGACCGCGGTCCCGCTGGCGGGGACCTCCAGTCGGACCGTCATCGAGTACGAGACGCTGGGCGCCGTTGCCATGGCCGACTTCCTCTGCTTTCCCTAGCTTCATTGCTACGCCGCCGCGACTGTTGCCCGGCGGCGCCTTCCGATGGTCGCACCTACCTGCGGGTAGCAGGTAATGCGGTCATTTAGTTTTCGGAAAGTGTTTTCCACCATACGAGAACCGCAGGTGAAACAGAAGAGGCCCGCGGTACCCGAGGGTGCCGCGGACCTCTTCTTGTATGTACGTACTAGGTGGCACCGACCCGCCATGCTCGCCTCGCGGCAAGTGGTCGCTCGAAGCGACGAAGGTTGGGCCCGGGGGCTTGGATCGAGCCGGTGCCACCCCCAGGCTAACAAACCACCCCGGCAAGTGATTCCCCCGTGACGGATCGACCCGCGTTCAGTCCTGGAGCAGGGCCGGGACCCCGTCCGCGTCGGGCCTGTCGCGTTCCCCCGAGACGACCGTGAGCTGCTGCGTCGCGCGCGTCAGCGCCACGTACAGCACCCGCAGGCCGGCCGGTGACTCCTCCGCGATCTCGGCCGGCGACACGACGACCGTCGCGTCGTACTCCAGGCCCTTCGCCTCCAGGCTGCCGAGCGCCACGACCCGGTCGCCGAGCGGCGCGAGCCACTTGCGGGCCTGCGCCCGCCGGTTCATCGCGACCACTACGCCGACCGTGCCGTCCACGCGGTCCAGGAGGCGCCGGGCCTCCTCGCGGGCGGTGGCGGCGAGGTCGGCGCCCGGTGCGTCCCGTACGGCGGTGAAACGCGGCTCCACGCCCGTGGAGCGCACGGCGGCGGGCGACTCCATCCCGGGCATGGCCCGCTCCAGCACCCTGGCCGCGAGGGCCGCGATCTCCGCCGGGTTGCGGTAGTTCACCGTGAGGGTGAAGCGGCGGCGCGGACGGGCCCCCAGGGCCTCGTCGCGGGCCGCGGCCGCCTCGTCCGGGTCCGTCCACGAGGACTGGGCCGCGTCACCGACGATCGTCCAGGTGGCGTGCCGGCTGCGGCGGCCGACCATCCGCCACTGCATGGGCGTGAGGTCCTGCGCCTCGTCGACGATCACGTGCGCGTACTCGGTCCGCTCCTGTGCGAGCCGCTCAGCCCGCTCCCACTGCGTCTCCTCGCGCTGCGGCATCAGCTCCTCCAGGCCGCTGAGCTGGTCGAGCGGGTCGTACTCGCGCTTCTTCCGGGGCCGGGCGGGGGTGCCGAGCAGCGTGTTGAGCTCGTCGAGGAGCGCCACGTCGTGCACGGACAGCGGCCCCTTCCCGTCCGCGTCCAGGCGGCGCAGGGAGCGGGCCAGCTGGCGGGTCTCGCGCGGGTTGAGTACGCGGCGGGCCCAGCGGCCCAGGCGCCGGTCGTCGGCCATGGCGGCGAGCACCCGGCGCGGGGTGAGCTCGGGCCACCAGGCGTCGAGGAACTCGATGAACTCGGGCTCGGTCGAGATGTCGTCGTCGAAGCCGGAGCGGAGTTCGGCGATCAGCTCCTGGTCGGTGTATCTGCCCCGGCCGCTGGACTTGGACCACAGAGCGTCCAGGAGCAGCTTGCGGGCGCGGGGACGGAGCAGGTTGACGGGGGCTGTGCCGCTGAGGACGTTGTGCCGGATGCGGTTCAGGTCGTCGGCGTCCAGCTCCACGCGCTGGCCGAAGGCCACTACTCGCAGGCGGGTGGGGGTCTGGGTCTCCGCCGGTTCGTTCTCCTCCTCGCCGAAGGACAGCTGGCCCTCCTCGGCGGGGGCCGCCGGGGCGGGCGGCGCGTCCAGGGCACCGCGCGCCGCGTTGCGCAGCACCTTGAGCATGCGCGAGGAGCCCTTGATGCGGGCGATGTTCGGTTCGTCGTACGTCGATGCCTCCGCGCCGTCGACCAGTGAGCCCACCGCGCGGATCGCGACCTGGCCCTCTTCGCCGAGCGAAGGCAGCACGCCCTCGGTGTACGCGACGAGCAGCGGCGTCGGGGAGACGATGAGGATGCCGCCCGCGTACTTCCGCCGGTTCTGGTAGAGCAGGTACGCGGCGCGGTGCAGCGCCACGGCGGTCTTGCCGGTGCCCGGACCGCCGGAGACCTCCGTGACGGAGGCGGCGGGGGCGCGGATGACCAGGTCCTGCTCGGCCTGGATCGACGACACGATGTCGCGCATGGTGTGGCTGCGCGCCTGCCCCAGGGCCGCCATGAGCGCGCCGTCGCCGATGACGGGCAGGGCGGCGCCTTCGAGGGTCGCGGTGAGCTCCGGGCGCATCAGGTCGTCCTCGACGCCCAGGACCTTGCGGCCCTTGGACCGGATGACCCGGCGGCGTACGACCCGGCCCGGGTCCTTGGGCGTGGAGCGGTAGAACGGCGCGGCGGCGGGCGCGCGCCAGTCGATGACCAGCGGGCTGTAGTCGGAGTCCAGTACGCCGATGCGCCCGATGTGCAGGGTCTCGGCGATCTCCGCGGTGAGGTCGGGGCGTACCGCGTCGTCGGCCGGCTCCACCGAGGTGAACGCGCCGTCCGGGCCCTTCTCCCCGTCCTTGCCCCGGAGCAGGTCGATGCGCCCGAAGAGGAAGTCCTCGAACTCGTTGTTGAGCCGGTTGAGGTGGATTCCGGCACGGAAGACCTGCGCGTCCCGCTCGGCGAGCGCGCCCGGGGTACCGACCTGGCCGCGCTTGGCGGCGTCGTTCATGAGGAATTCCGCCTCGTGGATCTTCTCCTCCAGACGGCGGTACACCTGATCCAGATGATCCTGTTCCACACCGATCTCGCGGCTCCGTGCCGACTCCTGCGAGGAGGAGTCGGCGACGGAGTTCACGGAATCGACAGCGGCATCCTGCGCGGCCACCGAGGCCCCCTTCTGACGTGCTGCGGGCAGCCGTCAACCGTACGCGACGGTGGGCGGCGACCGCACCTGTCAGAAGCGGGAAATTATGGTGATCTGCTCGGATTCATCCGGGGCGGGGGCCTCCCGCCGTCAGGCTTCCACCTCGACGAGGCGCTTTCCGTCGAACGTACGGACCTCGAAATGATCGATCTCGCTACGGTTCATCGCCGCCCCGCCGTGGACGTACAGCGGGTTCTTGGCCATCTTGTGCGTGCTGTCCGGGATGCCGTAGCCCCACTTCGGGACGGCCCAGCTCGTCACCGTCTCCTCCTCGCCGTCCTTCGAGACCGCGATCAGGCTGCACTTCAGCGGGCCCTTGACGTTCTTGAGCTCCAGGACGGTGTGGGTGCCCCACGCCTTCTTCTCCATGCCGACCGTCGCGCTGACCTTCGTGGCGGCGTCGGTCGCGACGATCTTCTCCTCCATGTGGTTGAAGAAGGCGTCCTCGGCGGGGCTCGTCGGGTGCGGCTCGCCCGCGACGTGGCGGCCCCCGTCGTCGCCGCCGGACATCGCCACCACCGCGATCGTGGGACCGCCGATCACCAGCGCGGCGGCCGCCGCCACCAGGTACAGCCCGCGGCGGCGACGCCGGGCCCTGCCCGCCGCGACCTCGTCCGTGAGCCGGGTGAGGAGCTGCGGGCTCGGCTCGGTCAGGCGCGGGGGCGGGCCCGGGGACTCGGCCAGGGCCGCCATCATCGGCTCCATGCCCGCGAGGTCGTCGAGCTGGGCCGCGCAGTACTCGCAGTAGGCCAGGTGGGCCTCGAAGGCGGTGGCGTCCGCGTCGTCCAGGATGCCGAGTACATAGGCGCCCACGGCGTCGTGCTCGGAATGCCGGTCGTACGTCGTCATGCCGACACCCCTCGTTCCTCCAGTGCGAGTTTCATGGAGCGCAGTGCGTAGAAGACCCGGGACCTGACGGTGCCACTGGGTATGCCGAGCACTTCGGCCGCCTCATTGACGGTACGCCCTCTGAAGTACGTCTCGACAAGTGCTTCCCGGTGGGCGGGAGTCAAATCGTCGAGTGCGTCGGAGAGCGTCATCAGCCACAACGCCTTGTCGATCTCGTCCTCCGCGGGCATGACCTCCAGCGGTGACGGATCGACCTCCTGCGGCCGGGACTGCCGGCTGCGATGGTTGTCGATGACGATGCGTCGCGCGACCGTCACCAGCCAGGGGCGGACAGAGCCGGTCGCCCGGTTGAGCTGACCGGCGTTCTTCCAGGCACGAATGAGCGTCTCCTGCACGACGTCCTCCGCGCGCTGGCGGTCGCCCGCGACGAGACGGAGTACGTACGCGAGCAGCGGTCCCGCGTGCTCTCGGTAGAGCGCGCGCATCAACTCCTCGTCGGGGGTCGCTTTTTCGGCGCGCGGTCGCTCGCTGCGATGTCGAGCTCTGTGCTGACGGCTATCTGCCACGGCCGCATCCTCGCGCACCCGAACCTCCCGGTCGAGACCCTGTGTGGCTCCCTCCCCCATCACTACGCAGGGGTTCGGCGATCGACTCAACGCGATCCGAAAAAGTTTTCAGCCGGTTGGCCGGGGCGGGGCGGGGGCGGGGTCTTGGGCGGTTGTGGCCCGGCGGCGGTGGCGCGCCACCCGTTCGCGGTTGCCGCACACCTCGCTGGAGCACCAGCGCCTGCGGCGGCCCCGGGACGTGTCGAGGTACAGGCGGCGGCAGTTGACGGCCTCGCACTGGCGCAGCAGGGCGCGGGCGGCGGGGTCGGTCAGCAGGTCCACCGCGTCGCGGGCGACCGCGGCGAGCAGCGGGGCGCACGCGGGGGGCTCGCTGAGGGCCCTCAACCAGGCGCCGCCTTTCGTGCGTTCGGCCCTTACGCCGGGGGGCGGGGTGGCGGCCAGCGTGTTGACGTGGTGCAGGGCCTGGGGGGCGGGGCGGCCCGTCAGGGCCGCGTGCACCAGTTCCGTGACGTACGCGCGGACTTGGGTGAAGCGGTGGAGCCAGGCGTCGTCCACCGCGTCCAGTGGCGCGCCGGCGGGCACGAGGCCCGCGCGGACCAGCCAGGTGCGGAGGTGGTCGGGGTGGCTCAGCTGGTCGGTGCTGTGCGCGCCCGTCGCCACCAGGTCCAGGCAGACTCGGCCGGAATCGAACCGCATGTCGCACGCGTCTGTGCCTGTGCCTGCGCCTGCGCCTGCGCCTGGGTCGGCTGTCATGCGCCTGTCACCGCCTTGGGGTCACCGGTGGTGGGTGTTGCACCCCAGAGTGCCTGTCGGCGGGGGGCGCCGGAAGGGCTGCTGCCGGGGTGGGGGGCGGCTTGCTGGTCCGGGGCTGGAGGGTCGGCCCGGTGGCCCGGGGCTACGGGGGCGGGGCCGCGCCGGGGCGTCTCCTCGGGTGCCGAACGTCCGGGCACCGCGCCTCCGTACACCGGGTTGCGTTCGACACCCTGCGGGGAGCGCCCCCGCACGTCCCCACCCGGCAACGCAACGACGCTCGGGGCGGCAAGGCGGGCCCGGTGGCCCGGAGCTACGGGGGCGGGGGCCGTGCCCCGCGGGGAGCGGCCCCCGCACGTCCCCGCCCGGCGACGTTCCGGGCGGCGAGCAGCGGGGTGCTACTCGGTCGCGTACTTCGTTTCCGCCGTTGGGTCCAGGGCCAGGCGGTAGCCGCGTTTGACCACCGTCTGGATCAGGTTGGGCGCGCCCAGGGCCGTGCGCAGGCGGGCCATCGCCGTCTCCACCGCGTGCTCGTCGCGGCCGGAGCCCGGGAGCGCGCGCAGGAGGTCGGCGCGGGAGACCACCCAGCCGGGGCGCCGGACCAGGGCCCGCAGCAGGGACATTCCGGCGGGCGGTACGGGGCGCAGCTCGCCGTCGACCACGACCGCGTGGCCGCGGATCTCCATGGTGCGGCCGGCGACCGGCAGGGTGCGGGCGCGGCCCGGGAGTTCGCGGCACATCAGCTGGACCAGGGGGCCCAGGCGGTAGCGTTCGGGCTGGACCGTGTCGATGCCCCGCGCCTGGAGTGGGAGGGCGGTGACCGGGCCGACGCAGGCCGCCAGTACGTCGTGGCCGAGCGCCGCCAGGAGATCCGGCAGGAGGCCGCGCTCCTCGGCCCGGGACATCAGCGACGCCGCCGCGGGCGCGCTGGTGAAGGCCAGGGCGTTCACGCCCCGGGAGACCGTCGCGTCGATGAGGCGGTCCAGCGGTGCGATGTCCTCCGGCGGCATCCAGCGGTAGACGGGCACGCCCACCACCTCCCCGCCGCCGGCCCGCAGCGCCTCGACGAATCCGGGCAGCGGTTCGCCGTGCAGCTGGATCGCGATACGGCGGCCCGCCACCCCCTCGTCGAGCAGGCGGTCCAGGACCTCGGCCATGGACTCGGAGCTGGGCGACCACTCCTCGGTGAGGCCGGCCGCCCGGATCGCGCCCTTCACCTTCGGGCCCCGGGCGAGGAGTTCGACGTTCGCCAGGCGGGCGAGGAGCGCCTCGCCCAGGCCCCAGCCGTCCGCCGCCTCCACCCAGCCCCTGAAGCCGATCGCCGTGGTGGCGATCACCACGTCGGGTGCGTCGTCGATGAGCTGCTTGGTGGTGGCCAGCAGCTCGCTGTCGTCGGCCAGGGGGACGATCCGCAGTGCGGGCGCGTGCAGGACGGCGGCTCCGCGCCGCGTCAGCAGGGTGCCCAACTCGTCGGCGCGCCGGGCGGCGGTGACGCCCACGGTGAAGCCCGCGAGGGGACCGTGCTGCGGTTCGGGGGTGGTGGTGTTCACGGACATGGCGTACCCGGCTCTCATACCGCTGTGCTGGTGATGCGGAGGGCCGAGCCTGTCAACAACACGTGACAGGCTCGGTTCCACCGTATTTCCCGGCCGTTACGGACCTGCGCGCCTCACACCTCGGCATACGTGAGCTGCGGCTTCGCCGGAACGGCCACCGGACGCCGAAGGTATACCGCCCAGGTGACCGTGAAGCACGCGGCGTAGAAGGCCAGGAAGGCCGCGAACGCCGCCGTGCCCGTGCCGGCCGTCTGGAACGACTGGCGGAAGGCCAGGTTGATCGCGAGCCCGCCCAGCGCGCCGACCGCGCCGATCAGCCCCATGGACGCCCCGGACAGCCGCCGCCCGTAGGCCGCCGCCTCCTCGCCCTCCATGCCCTTCGCCAGCGCCTTGGCCTGGAAGATCGCGGGGATCATCTTGTACGTCGACCCGTTGCCGAGGCCGGACAGGACGAAGAGCGCGGTGAACCCGGTCAGGAAGACGGGCAGCGACTTGGTGGTGGAGGCGTAGACGACCACCGAGGTGGCGGCGGCCATCGCGGCGAAGTTCCACAGGGTGATGCGCGCGCCGCCGAAACGGTCGGCGAGGGAGCCGCCGAGGGGGCGGATGAGCGAGCCGAGGAGCGGGCCGATGAAGGTGAGCGAGGCCGCCTGGAGCGGCGTACGGCCGAACTGTGTCTGGAGGACCAGACCGAAGGCGAAGCTGTAACCGATGAAGGAGCCGAACGTCCCGATGTACAGGAAGGCCATGATCCAGGTGTGCCGGTCGCGCACGGCCGCCTTCGCCGCCCCGGTGTCGTTGCGTACGGGCGCCAGGTTGTCCATGTAGCGGGCCGCGCACACGGCCGCGAGGACGATGAGCGGGAGGTAGATGCCCAGCAGGAGGCGGGGCTGGTTGGCGCCGGCGACGGCGATGACCAGCAGGCCCATGAGCTGGACCACGGGGACGCCGATGTTGCCGCCGCCCGCGTTCAGGCCCAGCGCCCAGCCCTTCTTCCGCAGCGGGAAGAAGGAGTTGATGTTCGTCATGGAGGAGGCGAAGTTGCCGCCGCCGACGCCGGTGAGCGCGGCGACCACCATGAAGGTCGTGTACGAGGTGCCGGGCTCCATGACCGCGAACGCGGCGCCTGTGGGCAGGAGCAGCATCAGCGCGCTGAAGACGGTCCAGTTGCGGCCGCCGAACCGGGCCACGGCGAAGGTGTACGGCACCCGGACGACCGCCCCGACGAGGGTGGCGGTGGCGATCAGGAAGAACTTGCCCGCCGGGTCGATGCCGTACTCCGGGCCCATGAACAGCACCATGACGGACCACAGGGTCCAGATGGAGAAGCCGATGTGCTCGGACAGCACGGAGAAGATCAGGTTGCGGCGGGCGATCCGCTCCCCTGACTCCTTCCAGAAGGTGTCGTCCTCGGGGTCCCACTGTTCGATCCACCGGCCTGCCATGACGCGCCTCCACGAGTTCTCGGGTCGTGGAGGCGACGTTATGGACAGTGGATTTCAGGCCCGTGCCGTGAGGTGACCGGCGCGCAACCTTGCTCTCACCCGGCGGTCAGCGCGGGTGTGAGCGCTTTTTGGGGGCGCCGTTCGGCCACAGACGCGGCTTGCGCTGGGCGGCGACGTCCTCCAGCCACCCGACCGCCATGATCATCAAGCCGATCAGCGGCCAGACGACGATCAGCATCAGCGTGGTGTACGCGCTCTCGATGTAACCGGAGTACGTCGGCCAGACGCCCGGGATCTGGAAGAGCAGGTCGATCACCGGGATGGTCGCCATGATCAGCAGGTTGTGCCAGAGGTAGATCGTCACCGCCCGGTTGTTGGCCAGGGTGATGACCGTGTCGAAGCCCTTGAGCCGGGGTGGCAGCTCCTTCCAGGCCGGGGAGTACTGGAGGAGGATCACGCAGAAGCCGAACGACCAGGCCGCCTGGGCGAGCGGGATGTCGTTGAGGTCCCAGCCGTCCGCGGTCAGGTGCCAGGAGGCCCACCACAGGCCGAACGCCATGATCAGCGTCGACACGGACACCGAGATGTAACGCGGGACCTTCTGGAACAGGCCGTCGTTGTGGGCGAACCCGAGCACCCAGCAGGAGCCGTAGACCGCGAAGTCGGTGAGGGCGTTGCCGAACTCGCCGGGGATCGTGAACAGACCCGAGCCGATGACGGCGGTGACGCCGAGCGGGGCGAGCAGCGTCACCCACGGCAGCTTGCGGAACGCCCACAGGAGGACGGGCGACGCGATGACGAACCAGAGGTACGCGCGGATGTACCAGAGGGGACCCGCGGCCTGGACCGCCCAGGTGTCCTCCAGCAGCCCCGCCTTGTCACCGCTGTGCCAGGGGAACGGCGGCGCGCCGACGGGGAAGACGTAGTTCACGAGTTTCAGGAACCACCAGACGCCCTCCTCCTTCAGCGGCTCCCAGCCGAAATAGAACATGATCGGTACGACGGTGAGCGAGAACGCCCACATCGGCGGCAGCAGCCGCCGGACGCGGCCCCGGATCACGCCGGCGGCCGGCCGCTTCAGCGAACGCGCCATGAGCGACCCGGCCAGCGCGAACATCACGCCCATGGAAGGGAAGAGGATCGTCAGCCAGGCCCAGCCGAAGATGTGGTAGACGACGACGCGCACGAGCGCGATGGTCCGCAGCACGTCGAGGTACCGGTCGCGGCCCGGACGGGCCGCCGCGGTCGCGGGCCCGGCGGCGGGCTCGGCCGGCTCCGTCCCGACCCGGGCGCGGGGCATCCGCGCGGTCGCGTCGGTGTCGCCGGTGGCGGTGCCGTACGCCGGCTGTGCGCCGTAGCCGGTGGCGTAGGCGGGATCGATGCCGTACGCCGGCTCCGTGCCGTGGGCGGGGCCGGGGGTGGTGCCGGAGGTCATGCGACGGGCCTCTTCTCGTTGCTCCGCTGTCGCTGGCCGGGGATGGAGCCCGGCGCCTCGACCGCGCCGGTGCGGCGCAGCTTCTGCCAGCGCAGCCGGCCGCCGGTCAGCGCGGTGATCCAGGACTGGAGCAGCACGACGTACATCAGCTGCCGGTAGAGGATCTGCTGGAGGGGCAGCGAGATCAGGTGGGTCATCTTCTCCCGGTCGAGCCGGAAGGCGTACGCCGCGCAGACCGCCTGGATGGCGAGCACGCCGAGCCAGGCGACGACGGTCTTCTGGGTGGGGCCGAAGACCAGGCCGTACAGCAGGAACACGTCGATGAGCGGGGCGAGCAGCGGGAACAGCACCATGAACAGGGAGACGAGCGGAAGGCCCACGCGGCCGAAGCGCCCCGAGGGGCCGCTCTCGACCACTGCCCGGCGGTGCTTCCAGATCGCCTGCATCGTGCCGTAGCTCCAGCGGTAACGCTGCGACCACAGCTGCTGGACGCTCTCCGGGGCCTCGGTCCAGGCGCGCGCCTTCTCGGCGTACACGACCCGCCAGCCGTCGCGGTGCAGGGCCATGGTGACGTCGGTGTCCTCGGCGAGGGTGTCCTCGCTCATGCCGCCGAACCGCTGGAGGGCGTCGGCGCGGAAGGCGCCGACCGCTCCGGGGATCGTCGGCATGCAGCCCAGCAGGTCGTACATCCGCCGGTCGAGGTTGAAGCCCATCACGTACTCGATGTGCTGCCAGGCGCCGATCAGCGAATCGCGGTTGCCGACCTTGGCGTTGCCCGCGACGGCGCCGACGCGCGGGTCGCCGAAGGGCTGGACCAGTTCGCGGACGGTGGCGGGCTCGAAGACGGTGTCGCCGTCCATCATCACGACGATGTCGTAGCGGGCGTTGGCGAGACCGTTGTTCAGGGCGGCGGGCTTGCCCGCGTTCTGCTGGCGCACGACGCGTACGTTCGGCAGCCGCATCGCCTCGACGATGTCGGCGGTGCCGTCCGTCGAGCCGTCGTCGATGACGATGATCTCGATCGGATGCTCGCTGGACATCAGCGAGCGGACCGTGTTGGCGATGCACTCGCGTTCGTTGTACGCGGGGACCAGCACCGAGACGGGGCGGGTGTACTCCGGCCCCCAGCTGAAGCCCCGGCTGCGGACCTTGCGCGCGTGCAGGAAGGACAGCAGCAGCATCATGCCGAAGCGCAGCATGACCAGGACGCCGATCACGGCGAGGCCCCCGACAAGGACGCTGGTGGTCTTCTCCGAGACGGCCACGGCGTAGACCCAGGCCCTGCCCTTCCACAGCTCGGGGCCGGTGACCTGGGTGTGCGCGGTCGGCGCGCCCAGGGCCTCGGTGAGGTTGGTGAAGGCGTAACCGCGGTCCTGCATCATCGGCAGGAAGCGTTCGAGGGCCGCCACCGTCTGCGAGCGGTCGCCGCCGGAGTCGTGCATCAGCACGATCGAGCCGTCGGTGCCCTTCGGGGTGGCGCGCTTGATGATCGCCTCGACGCCGGGACGCTTCCAGTCCTCGGAGTCGGTGTTGTTGAACGCCGTGATGTAGCCGCGGCTGCCGATGTACTGCGTGACCGGCCACGACTTGTTGTCGAGCGCGTCGGAGAACGAGGAGTACGGCGGACGGAAGAGCGAGGTCCGGATGCCGGCCGCGCCCGCGATGGCGAGCTGGTTCTGGGACAGCTCCCAGTCGATGCGGTCCGTGGACTGGTAGGAGAGGTCGGGGTGGTTGAAGGTGTGCAGCCCGATCTCGTGCCCCTCCTCCACCATGCGCTCGACGAGGTCGGGGTGGCGCGAGGCCATCGTGCCGGTGACGAAGAAGACGCCGTGGGCGTCGTACTGCTTGAGCTTGTCGAGGACCTTCGGCGTCCACTCGGGGTCCGGGCCGTCGTCGAAGGTCAGCACGAGTTTGCGGTCGGGGACGCTGAGCGCCTTGGGCGACTTCGCGTCGCGCGTGTCGATGACGGGGCCGCCCTTGAGGATGTGCTCGGGGACCCGGTCGACGGGGGCCGGGGGCCGCACCCGGTGGTCCGCGAGGATCTCGCTGTGGACGTAACCGCGCAGCATCAGCATGGCGAGCAGCGCGACCAGGAAGAGCGAGGGCAGCAGGTAGCGCATGGGTATGCGTCGCCGGACGGTGCGCCGGCCGCGGGCCGCGCGCGGCGGCCCGTCGGGGCGCTGTGCGCGGTGGGCGCGGTTGGCGCGCCTGCCGTGTGATGCCATGTGTGCTACGTGCCTTTCGCGGCCAATTGACTGGTGGTGCCGCCTGCGACGGGGTCCGTCTGCGGGTCTGCCGGCTCGGTGCCGGGGTCGGTCTCGCCCGGGTCGGTGCCGGGGTCCGGGTCCGTACCGGGGTCGGTGCCGGGGTCCGGCTCCGTGCCGGGGTCGGTCTCACCGGGGTCCGTGCCCTCGTCGGGGTCGGTGCCGGGCGCCGGGTCCGCGCCGGGATCGGTGCCGGGTGCCGGGTCCGCGCCAGGGCCGCTGCCGCCGGTGGCCTCGGGCGGACGGTTGTCCTCGGGGGTGCGGGCGCTCTTCGAGGAGCTCGCGCCGGGCTCCGGGGCCATGACACCGGCGCCCGCCGGCGCGTCGGCGGACGGCGGCTCGGTGGCGGACGTCGAGGCGGAGGTCGTCGCGCCCGGTGTCACCGCGGGCGTCTCGCCGGGCAGTGACTCCTCGGGCGCCGGGGATATCCGGACCGTGTCCGTCTTCTTCTTGTCGTCGGCGAGCCCGGGTATCTGGAGGAACGGCGCCGTGGAGTTGCCCCCGGCGAGGGCGACGACCAGCGTGACGGCGTAACAGGCGCAGGCGAAGGCGAGAACCCAGCCGATGCGGCGCAGCTTCTTGCTCCTGCGGCCGCTCGCGTCGACGAAGACGGGGCCGTCGGAGCCCTCCTGAAGCTCCACGGCCTCCGCAGGACGGTGGTCCTCGGCGTCGAGCCGGACGGTGCCGAGCTGCACCGTGATCTCGCTCGGGATCGGGTCTTGGGGACGCCCGGATCGGGCATCGTCTCGCCAATTGTCCACGGTTGTACGCACATCCCCCACTGAAGTGACCGGGGTGCGCACGCCCTGCCTGATCCATCTGTTGCACGGAACGGGCCCCCACCCACTCCGAGCGCCCCCTATCACACCGCACCCAGGCGATGAATGTAGCGCACGCCGACAGCAGGAGGGCCGCTGAGTCAGCTGTTGTTGAGCATCAGTGACATATCGGTTTCGGGCAGCCAGCCACCGGGGGGCATTTCCAGCCATCCACCCCGCTTGCCAAGCTCGGAAATCGACCTATTTAGCACATCAAGCCCCTTATGGCGGAGACCTTTTCGCCACACAAGTGAGATGGGCGACAGTGGTACGGGATCCACGATCGGCCGCAGCTCCATGCCGGGCACCGCGATGAATTCGGTACTCGCCAGTACGGACCAGCGCCGCTTTCCGATGAACCGCACGAACTCCTCGGCCCCCTCGATCTCGGGGAACGGCGCGGCCACCTCGATGCCCCGCCCGGCGAAGAGCCGTTCCGCCAGGTCGGTCCACTCGGCGGTGGCCGGGTTGCCCGCCGCCGCGTAGAGGGTCTCGCCCGCGAGGGCGTCGAGCGGCACCTCGTCCAGCGCGGCCAGCGGGTGGTCGTCGGCCAGCAGCACGGCCATCCGCTCGAACCGCACGGGCCGGTGCTCCAACTGGTCGAGCAGCGCGGGGTCGATCCCGGCGACGCGCCCCGAGGACACGTCGAGCCGGCCCGCGAGGATCGCGGCCGCCGCCCCCGTGAGCCCGCTGTGGAAACGGGCCACGAACTCGACGTCGGGCGCGGCCGAGCGCGCCGCCTGGAGCACCTGGTACGCGGTGCCGACATGCGCCCCCACGTCGACGACCAGCGGACGCTCGTCCGGCGTCCAGGCCGCCGCCAGCGCGTCGTACGCCGCCAGGACCCGCCGCGCGTACGGCAGGAGCCGTTCACCGTCCGCCGTGAGCGACACGCTCCGGGTGGACCGTACGAACAACTCGGAGCCCAGCTCCCGCTCCAGCCGCCGGACGTCGCGGCTCAGCGCCTGCTGGGCGGTGTAGAGCCTGGCCGCCGCGCGGGTGAAGTGGAGGTCCTCGGCGACCGCCTCGAAGGCGCGCAGGAGCCGGGGTTCGATGTCGTGGTGCACGGCGTGAATTTACAACGCGGGTGCGTCAATCGCCGCCCACAAGGTGTTGGACCGCCCGCGCCTCCCGCCCGGAAGCTTGATCCATGCCCGTCCAAGAATCCTTCTCCCCTCTCCTGGCCGTGTCCGGCGACGTCCTGATCGCCGCCGACCGCCCCGGCCGGCCGGACGCGCCGCGCCGCCCGCCGCGTCGCCGCCCGCCCGGCCGCTTCTCCCCCTACCGCCGCCTGTTCACCGTCCCCGGCGCCCGCGCGTTCACCGCGGGCAACCTCCTCGCCCGCCTCCCCATGGGCATGTTCAGCGTGAGCGCGGTCATGATGATCGCCGGTTCGCGCGGCTCGTACGCCCTGGCGGGCGCCGTCACCGCGGCCGGTCTCCTCGTCACCGCCCTCGTGGCGCCCTGGACGGCCCGGCTCGTCGACCGGCACGGCCAGGCCCGCGTCGCGGTGCCCGCCACCGCCGTCGCCGTCCTCGGCTCGCTCGCCCTGGTGCTGTGCGTCCGTTACGACGCACCCGACTGGACGCTCTTCGCCGCGTACGCCGCCACCGCCACCACGCCCAACACGGGCGGCATGTCCCGCGCCCGCTGGGCCCACCTGTTCCGCGACGATCCGGCGGCGCGGCACACGGCCAACTCCTTCGAGCAGGCCGCCGACGAGCTGTGCTTCATGCTCGGCCCGGTGGCCGCCGCCTTCCTGTGCACGGCGCTCTTCCCCGAGGCCGGCACCCTGACCGGGGCGGCGCTCATGATGACCGGCGTCGTCGTCTTCGCCGCCCAGCGCGCCACGGAACCGCCCACGGCGCCCCGTACGGCGAACACCCGGTCCCCGCTCCGCCTGCCCGGCATGCCCGCACTGCTCGCGGTCTTCCTCGCCACCGGCGCCGTCTTCGGGTCCATGGAGGTCGTCACCCTGGCCTTCGCCGACGGCCTGGGCCACGGCGCGGCGGCCGGCCCGGTGCTCGCCCTCCAGGCGGCCGGATCGTGCGTGGCCGGTCTGCTGTACGGCTCCGCGCGCCCGGCGGCCGACCCGCGCCGCCTCCTGCCCGCGTGCGTCGCGGCGATGACCGTGCTGATGTCCCTGCCCCTGCTCGCCGCCTCCACCGGATCACTGGTGGCGGTCGCCGGAGGGCTGCTGCTGGCGGGCGCGGCCACCGCCCCCACGATGGTCACGGGCATGACCCTGCTCCAGGGCGTGGTCCCCGGGGCCCGCCTGAACGAGGGCATGACGCTGGCCGTCACCGCGCTCCTGGGCGGCATAGCCGCGGGTTCGGCGGCCGGCGGCTGGCTGGCGGAACACGCCACCCCGACGGTGGGCTACACGGCCCCGGTGGCGTCGGCGGCCCTGGCCCTGCTGCTGTGCGCGACGCTGCGGGGTACGACGAAGGCCCCGCCGTCCTAGGACGGCGGGGCCTCGGCCTCACATGGGAATTGTGGAGATGGCGGGAATCGAACCCGCGTCCAACGGTGCAGAACCAGGGCTTCTCCGAGTGCAGTCCGCTGCGCTTTTCTCGGCCCCGGAGATCACACGGACAAGTCTCCGACGGGCTCAGTCACTGTTTGATTTCCCACCCGATCCCGTGACCGGACCGAGTGGTTTAGTTCCCTTGATGATGCCAGGATCCGGGTCGGGAACACCCCCGGGCTGACACTTCGCTAGGTCGCTACTTAGGCAGCGAGGGCGAAGGAATCGCGCTTGGAATCGGCGATTATTGGTTGCGACATATGGTTAACGAGATCATTGCCGCTTCCTCGACTCGCTTCCCCTGCCTCGACATCCGCTGTCGAAACCGATCATCCCCATGTTGTTTTTTCAAAGTGCCCCGAGAGGCACAGGTGCATCGTACGTGAACAACCCACGACCGTGCCAGCCTATTCCCGCCGGGCCGGGGCGCGCCCTCAGAGCTGCCCGCGCTCCCTGCGCTTGACCGCCGAGATCGCCCGGTTCGTCTCCCGCAGGTCCTGCTTCTCCCGCAGCGTCTGCCGCTTGTCGTACTCCTTCTTGCCCTTGGCCAGCGCGATCTCGATCTTGGCCCGGCCGTCCTTGAAGTACATCGCGAGCGGCACGATCGTATGACCCGACTCGGACGTCTTGCTCTCCAGCTTGTCGATCTCCGCCCGGTTCAGCAGCAGCTTGCGCTTGCGCCGCGCGGAGTGGTTGGTCCAGGTCCCCTGCGAGTACTCCGGTACGTGCACGTTGTGCAGCCACGCCTCGCCGCCGTCGAGCTGGACGAAGCCGTCCACCAGGGAGGCGCGTCCCTGGCGCAGGGACTTCACCTCGGTGCCGGTCAGGACCATGCCGGCCTCGTACGTGTCGATGATGAGGTAGTCGTGCCGCGCCTTCTTGTTCTGCGCGATCAGCTTGCGCCCTTTTTCCTTAGCCATAGTGCGGCCATTTTCGCACTACGACCCTCCCCCGAGGCCACTCAATACTGTGCGGGCCCGCTCCTCGGCCCGCTCGCTCACCGGGAGGTCCGGGCTGATGCCCCGCCCGTCGACGCTGTGGCCCGCCGGGGTCCGGTAGTGCCCGACGGTCAGCTCGGCCACGGAACCGTCCGGCAGGCGGCTCGGCATCTGCACCGAGCCCTTCCCAAAGGTCCGCGACCCGACGGTGACCGCCCGGCCGCGGTCCTGGAGCGCCCCCGCGACGAGCTCCGCCGCGCTCATGGTCCCGCCGTCGACGAGCGCCACGACGGGCCGGTCGGTGTCCCCGCCCGGCTTCGCGTACAGCGCGCGCTGCTCGCCGTCCACGTCGTACGTCGCCACCAGCCCGCCGTCGAGGAAGGCCGAGGCGGCGGAGACGGCCTCGGTGACGAGCCCGCCGCCGTTGCCCCGCAGGTCCAGCAGTACGCCGTGGTCCTCGGGGACGGCGCGGACCGCTTCCCGCACCCGCTCGCCCGAGCCCCTGGTGAAGGACGCCACCTTGATCAGGGTCGCGCCGTCCGCGAGCCGCTCGACGGTGACGGCCTCGGTACTCAGACGCGCCCGCCGCAGCCGCTCGCTCCAGCGGCGCTCACCGCGCTGGAGGCCGAGCACCACCGAGCTGCCGGCCCGGGCCGTCTCGCCGCGCAGCAGCCGGACGACCTCGGTGACGGGGCGGTCCTCCACCGGCTGCCCGTCGACCGTACGCAGCCGGTCGCCCGCCCGGACGCCGGCCCGTGCGGCGGGCCCGCCGCGCTGTACCCGGGAGACCTCGACGCGGCCGTCGCCGGCCCGCTCGGCCCAGAGGCCGACGCCCGTGTACTCGCCGCCGAGCGCCTGCTCGAACTCCTCGTACTCCGCCGGGTCGTAGACCGCGCCCCACCGGTCGCCGCTGCGGCTGACGACCTCTTCGGCCGCCTCCTTGCCGGACTTGCCGTCGGCCATCGCCTCGGCCGCCGCGTCGGCTACCGCTGCCCTGTCGGCCGCGGACGCGACGGAACGGGCGGGCAGCGGCGGCGACTTCTCGTCACCCCCCGGCCAGGAGTCGGTGACGGCGGCGGTGACGACCACGGTCGCGAAAACCAGTGTCAGGGCCGCCCCGCGGCGGACGCCGCGGGGACGAAAGGTGACTTCAGGGCCCAACATGGCGCCGAGTCTAGGACAAACGAAGGGCGCCGTACGGTCGGTTGACCGTACGGCGCCAGGGGCTCATGTCACACCTTGAGGTACTTGCGCAGGGCCACGAAGCCCGCCAGCGCGGGCATCAGCAGGGCGATCGCGAGCACCAGCGGCAGCTTGGCCAGCACCGCGTCCCAGCCGATGAAGTTGACGAGCGTCAGCTTGTCGGCGAGCGCGAGGCCGTGATCGATCAGGAAGTACCGCCCGACGAGCAGCATGGCGCAGGCGAACACTCCGCCGATCAGGCCGGCGAACGCGGCCTCCATGATGAACGGCATCTGGATGTAGAAGCTGGACGCGCCGACGAGCCGCATGATGCCCGTCTCACGCCGCCGGCTGAAGGCGGAGACGCGCACGGTGTTGACGATCAGCATGAGCGCGATCACGAGCATGAGGGCCATCACGCAGAGCGCGGCCACGTTCATGCCGTTCATCAGCTCGAAGAGGTTGTCCAGGATGCCGCGTTGGTCCTCGACCGACTGGACGCCGTCGCGGCCCTCGAAGGCGGTGGCGACCACCTTGTACTTCTCCGGGTCCTTGAGCTTGACCCGGTACGACTCCTGCATCTGGTCCGGGGTGATGGTGTCGGCCATCGACGTGTCCCCGAACTGCTCCTTGTAGTGCTTGAACGCCTGGTCGGCGGACTCGTACGTGACGGTGTCGACGATCTCCATCTTCTTGAGATCGGTCTCGATCTCCTTCTTCTGCTCCGTGGTGACCGCCCCCTTGGAACACCTGGGGATGGTCTCGGCGTCGTTCTTGTTGCAGAAGAAGATGGAGACGTTGACCTTGTCGTACCAGTAGCCCTTCATCGTGCTCACCTGCTCGCGCATGAGCAGCGCCCCGCCGAAGAGGGCGAGGGAGAGGGCGACCGAGATGACCACCGCGAAGGTCATGGTGAGGTTCCGGCGGAGACCGACGCCGATCTCCGACAGGACGAACTGGGCGCGCATGGCGTCCTTTCAGTGCTGGTATCCGTAGACGCCGCGAGACTGGTCGCGCACGAGGCGGCCACCCTCGAGTTCGATGACGCGCTTGCGCATCTGGTCGACGATCTGCTGGTCGTGGGTCGCCATCACCACAGTGGTGCCGGTGCGGTTGATGCGGTCCAGCAGCTTCATGATGCCGACGGAGGTCTGCGGGTCGAGGTTGCCGGTCGGCTCGTCCGCGATCAGCAGCATCGGGCGGTTGACGAACGCCCTCGCGATCGCCACGCGCTGCTGCTCACCACCGGAGAGCTCACCGGGCATCCGGTCCTCCTTGCCGCCGAGGCCGACGAGGTCGAGCACCTGGGGCACGGACTTGCGGATCTCTCCGCGCGACTTGCCGATGACTTCCTGCGCGAACGCGACGTTCTCACCGACGGTCTTGTTGGGGAGAAGGCGGAAGTCCTGGAAGACGGTGCCGAGCTGGCGCCGCATCTGCGGCACCTTCCAGTTGGACAGGCGCGCGAGGTCCTTGCCCAGGACGTGCACCATGCCGTGGCTGGCGCGCTCCTCACGCAGCAGGAGCCGCAGGAAGGTTGACTTGCCGGAGCCCGAAGATCCCACCAGGAAGACGAACTCGCCCTTCTCGACCTCCAGGGATACATCCCTGAGGGCGGGGCGGCTCTGCTTCGGGTAGGTCTTGGAGACGTTGTCGAATCGGATCACGGGTGCACCACGGTCGCCGGGAGTAGGTGAGCGTGACCATACGCGACGCGGGCAGGGGCGCGCAGTCGGCGTCCTGGGATGGGCGATTTATCACGGAACGGTGATGCCTTGCGACCGGAACGGAACGGCCTTAACCCGGCGGGGCGCGCCGGAACCCGTACGAGCTGGCACAGTGGGAGGGGGAACAGTCTCGTTCCCCTGAGCGTTGGCGGGAGAGCACCTGAAGGCGGCTCCGCCGCGCGGGAGGAGGAAAGCGCATGACCTATGACCGACTGGTGTGCGCGAACTGCGCGGCGCCCGTGAACCAGGGCCGCTGCCCGGTCTGCCGGGCGAACCGGGCCAGGCTCCAGCAGGAGGGCGGCCCGCTGGCCGGGCTGACCCCCGCGGCGCTGGTGGTGCTCGTGGCCCTGCTGGTGGCGGCGGTGGCCCTGCTGGTGCACCAGACCGCCTGAAACCCCGCCGTACCGGCTTCCACGGCCCCCTGGCGGGCCCGGTGGAGACATGAGAGGGGCCCGGAGGGGGGCCGGGGGGGCCGGGCCCCCGGGGCACCCCAAACCGGGGTGGGGGCCCGACACGCCCGGGACCACCCCGGGGGCC
>NZ_JBSGYQ010000088.1:0-21521 GCF_053610585.1 Streptomyces sp. NPDC054887
GTCCACACCCACCGGTGTGACGCCGGGGCCCGCGCGGCTCGCCTGTCGCCGGCACTCCCGCTCTCGCGCGCCTCGCCTACGGGTGCCACTCCCGGGCCTCATTGGCCTCCCGGGCTTCATTGGCCTCCCGCGCCTCGCGCATCTCTCGTGCTTCCCGCGCCTCCCGGCCCGTCGCCTTCGTCTCCTTCTCGCGGCTCGCGTGCAGGCGGGACTTCACGTCGTCCGGCGGCAGGAACCGCGACCAGCGCTCCGGGAACTCGGACGGCATGTCCGGGTCCGCGTCGTCCCCGTCGGCGGCCGCGGCGCGCGCCGCCTCCGCACGCGCTATGACCGCCGCCGCCTGGGCCGTCCGTACGCGGTCGTTCGCCTCGCGGGCCGCGGCGGTGGCGACCGAGGGCCACACGCGGTCGATCGCCGCGTTGACCGCCGCGCCCACCAGGACCGCGAAGGCGCAGATGCAGATCCACAGCAGGACGGCGATCGGGGCCGCGAGGGAGCCGTAGATGGTCGGGCCCTCGACCGTACTGGTGAGGTAGATACGGAGCAGGAAGCTGCCCAGTACGCACATCGCGAGCGCCATCAGCGCGCCCGGCACGTCCTCGACCCACGGCGACCGCACCGGCACGGACACGTGGTAGAGCGTCGTGAGGAAGACGATGGACAGCACGATGACCACGGGCCAGTACAGGACGCTTATGACCTCGGTGCCGAACGGGACGAGGTCCACCACCCGGTCGGGGCCGACCACCATCAGCGGCAGCACCACCGCGCCGATGATCAGCGCGACGACGTACAGCAGGAAGGCGAGCAGCCGGGTCTTCACGATGCCGCGGTGGCCGTCGAGGCCGTACATCACGGTGATGGTGTCGATGAAGACGTTGACCGCGCGCGAGCCCGACCACAGGGCGATGGCGAAGCCGATGGAGATGATGTCCGGCCGTGCGCCCTGGGTGACGTCGGCGATCAGCGGTTTCGCGAAGTCGTTGACCCCACGGGCGGACAAGACCGTTTCAGCAGCGGTGAGGATGTTGCGCTCGATGGACGCGACGGTGTCCGTATCGGTCCAGGCATCGACATATCCGAGCAGACCGATCATGCCGAGCAGCAGCGGCGGCAGGGACAGCAGGGTGAAGAACGCGGCCTCGGCGGCGAGACCGAGGATGCGGTACTCGATGCACGAGTTGACGGTGTCCTTCAGCAGCAGCCAGACCAACTTGCGCTTGGACACATTGCGGTAGAGGACTCTGGCCCGGTGAAGCCGGCCCTCGGGCCGTTCGGGTGTTTCTTTTGCTGCCTGCACCTCCTTACCGTAGCGGCATGGCAGCCACCACACACACAGTGACCAACCAGGCTCCACCCCTGGTGGAGTACGACGTCTTCACGTCCGACCGGGCCCTGTCCGAGGGTGTGGAACGGCACGTCGCACCCGAACTCGCCGAGGAGGTACGGGAGGAACTCGCGGGCCTCGGCCGCTCCGCCGGATCCCTCCAGGCACAGGAATGGGGCGTGCAGGCCAACGAGAATCCACCGAAACTTCGCACGCACGACCGCTACGGCCACCGGATCGACGAGGTCGAGTTCCATCCGGCCTGGCACCGGCTGCTGGGCAAGGCCGTCGGGGCGGGGCTGACGGACGCCTGGGGGCGGCCCGGCGGACACGTGCGGCGGGCGGCCGGGTTCCTGGTGTGGACCCAGGCCGAGGCGGGGCACGGCTGCCCGGTGTCCATGACGCACGCCGCCGTACCGGCGCTGCGGACCGACCCGGCGCTGGCCGCCGAGTGGGAACCGCGGCTCACCTCCCACGTGTACGAGGAGGGGCTGACCGCGCCGTCGCTCAAGGCCGGGGCGCTCTTCGGCATGGGGATGACGGAGAAGCAGGGCGGCAGCGACGTACGCGCGAACACGACCCACGCGGAGCCGCTGGCCGGTGAGGGCGAGTACCTGCTCACCGGGCACAAGTGGTTCTGCTCGGCGCCGATGTGCGACGGCTTCCTCGTACTGGCTAAGGCGCCGGGCGGGCTGAGCTGCTTCCTGGTGCCGCGCGTCCTGGCCGACGGGACCCGCAACGTGTTCCGGATCCAGCGCCTGAAGGACAAACTGGGCAACCGGTCGAACGCGTCGAGCGAGGTCGAGTTCGACGGGACGTGGGCGCGGCTGGTCGGCGAGGAGGGGCGCGGGGTGCGCACCATCATCGAGATGGTGGCCGCCACCCGGCTGGACTGCGTGATCGGCTCGGCGGCGCTGATGCGCCAGTCCGTGGCGCAGGCGACGCACCACGCGGCGTACCGCGGCGCGTTCGGCGGCAAGCTGATCGACAAGCCGCTGATGCGCAACGTGCTCGCGGACCTGGCGCTGGAGTCGGAGGCGGCGACGACGCTCGCGCTGCGGCTGGCGGCGGCGTACGACAGCGACACCGAGCAGGACCGCGCCTTCCTGCGGCTCGCGGTGCCCGCCGCCAAGTACTGGGTGACGAAGCGGTGCACGCCGGTCGCCGCGGAGGCGCTGGAGTGCCTGGGCGGCAACGGGTACGTCGAGGAGTCCGGCATGCCGAGGCTGCTGCGCGAGTCGCCGCTCAACTCGATCTGGGAGGGCTCGGGGAACGTGCAGGCCCTGGACGCCCTGCGGGCGCTCCAGCGGGAACCGCAGGCGCTCAACGCCTTCCTCACCGAGATCGGGCAGGCGCGCGGCGCCGATCACCGCCTCGACGGGGCGATCAAGGACCTGCTGACGGAACTCGCCGACCTGGGCGGCATGGAGGGGCGGGCGCGCCGCGTCGTCGAGCGGATGGCGCTCGTGCTCCAGGGCTCGCTGCTGGTGCGGTGGGCGCCGCCGGAGGTCGCGGACGCGTTCTGCGCGTCACGGCTCGGGGGCGACTGGGGCACGGCGTTCGGCACGCTGCCGCACAGCCTCGACCTGGCGTCGGTGGTGGAGCGGGCGCGGGCGGAGGTCTGAGCGGCCGGGACCACCGCCGGACCCGGCGGGCCGCCGGGGGAACGACCCGCCGGGAGACTGGACGCCGGGGTGATGCTGCGCCGACACGGCACCACCCCGGCTGAACGTCTCCACTGTCGTACAAACGCGACCCGGCGCACGAGAGTTGCAGACCGTTGCAAAGTTTGTCCCTACTGGCGGGCACGCGCGCCCGGGGGCGGGGCACGATGAGCGATGAACACCTCACAGCAAGTGACGTTCACGTGAGTTACGGGGTAAGCCCAGTGAAGACCGAACCTCTCGATCCCCGCGGCCCGTCACGGCTGAGCGCCCGGCACAGCGCCGACGCGGCCCGCCTGCTGGCCCGGGTACGGGACGCCGCCCTCGCCGGCGGGGCACCGCACGCCGCCCCGCGTCCCGTCATCGACGCGTCGTGGCAGCGCGTGATGCGCATCGGGATCGACCCCGACCGGAGCCCCAGCAGCGAGCTGCTGCCGGCCGGCGAGCTGGAGCACCGGCGCCGGGCGACCGCACTCGGGGAGCTGCTGCCCTCGCTCAGCCAGGGGCTGCTCGCGGCCGTGCAGGCGTCGCAGCAGATCATGGTGGTCACCGACGAGGAGGGCCGCGTGCTGTGGCGCGACGGCGACCGGGCGGTCATGCGCAAGGCCGACGGCATCTGCCTGGAGGCGGGCGCGGCGTGGAGCGAGGAGACCACCGGCACGAACGGCATCGGCACCGCGCTGGAACTGCGCAGGCCGGTCCAGGTGCACTCCGCCGAGCACTTCGTCCGTACGCTGCACGACTGGACGTGCGCCGCGGCGCCCGTGCACGACCCGCGCGACGGGCGGCTCCTCGGCGTCATAGACGTGAGCGGGGCCGAATCCACGTTCCACCCGGCCACGCTCGCCCTCGTCGAGTCCGTGGCGCGGCTCGCCGAGGCCGAACTGCGCGACCGGCACCTGAGATCCGTCGAGCGCCTGCGCTCGGTCGCCTCGCCGATCCTGTGCCGGGTGGGCGGCCGGGCGCTCGCCGTCGACCCGCACGGCTGGCCGGCGGCGGTGACGGGGATGCCGCCGGTCGACCGGCTGCCGCTGCCCAAGTCGTTCCGCCCGGGGCGCAGATGGCTGCCTTCGCTGGGGATGTGCACGGTGGAGCCGCTGCCGGGCGGGTGGCTGCTGCGGGTGGAGGAGGAGACTCCGGGGTCGGCGGAGGACGCCGTGGCCCGGGTCGTGCTCGACCTGAGCGGCCGGCGCCGTTCGTCCGTGACGGTCTCGGGGGCGGCCGGGCAGTGGACGCACGAGCTCAGCCCCCGTCACGCGGAGCTGCTGTACGTGCTGAGCGCGCACCGGGAGGGGCGCAGCGCGGCGGAGCTGGCGGCGGACCTGTTCGGCGACCGGACGCGGACGGTCACGGTACGGGCGGAGATGTCCCGACTGCGACGGCACCTGGGCCAGGTCCTTGCGCACCGCCCGTACCGCTTCGTGGACGAGGTGGAGGTGCGGGTGCTTCCACCGGCCCACCGGGCGGACCTCCTCCCCCAGTCCACGGCCCCGGCGATCACGGCGGCACGACGGCTGCCGGCGTAGGCGTCGGAGGGAGCGGGCCGGCGTCGGCACCAACTCCACAGATGACGCATGGATGCCCCGCGGGGACGGGGCACCCATGCGCACAACGGGCGTCGGCGTACGCGGTCCGCGGGGTTCCGCCCGTGACGCCCCGTCCCGGGCTCCGGGCGGCCGGAGCCCGGGACGGGGGTGTGATCAGATTCCGGGTATCCCGCGGGCGCGGAACGCGTCGCGTACCGCCGTCTCCGCCGCCGTGCCGTGCATCGTGCGGGCCGTCGCGATCGTCGTCCGGGCCGCGTCGGTGAAGCTCGTGTCCGGGGCGAAGCCGAACTGGGCGTTCACGATGACGCGGTCCGCCGTGCGCGCGCCGAGCTTCGAGCGGATGTCGAAGAGGGCCCGGGACCAGATCTGGCCGTCGGCGTGCACCTGGCCGACCCGGTCGTCGTACACCTTGTCGCCGTCGATGCGGCGCAGGCAGTGGGGGGCGGCCGAGGTGTAGGAGACGGCGTCCCAGTCGGCGACGCACGCGAGGTCCGCCTTCAGCGGCCAGCCGTACTTCTGCGCCGCGTGCGCGCCCACGGTCACGGCGAGGTAGTCGCCGAACGCCTCACCGATGGCGCCCGCCTCCACGGACGTGCCGAAACCGGGCACCTGCGCGTGGTGCACGGCGTGGCCGTACTCGTGCATCACCACCTCGGCGTCCTCGGCGTCGTCGACGCCGCCCTTGCCGAAGCGGATCTCGGCCTTCTTGTCGGTGAAGAAGGAGTTGTCCGAGCCCCACTGGTTGATGCGGACCGGCTGGGCGCGGTCGTTCGCCCCGGGCAGCTCGCTGCCGAAGCCGAGGCCCTGGAGGTACTCCTGCGACTCGTTGACCCAGAAGTAGGCCATGACCTGCTCGAACTGGTCGTCCGCGCGGTCGTACGTGCCGGCTTCGGAGATCTTCGCGGAGGCGCCGGTGTCCGATCTCACGTATGCCCACTTGCCGGACAGGCCGCCGCTCGCGTCGAGGTTGCGGAGGGGGGCCGTGGCGTAGGCGGAGGAGGGGACGGCGTCCGCGGAGTCCTTCCCGTCGGTCAGCGACTGGTCGTTCGAGGACTGGACGGGGTTGACCATGAAAAGGCGGGCCTGAGGGCCGCCGGAGGCCCCGGCGGGGGCGGTCAGCACCGCGAGGGAGGCGAGGGCCGCGGTGAGGGTGGCCGCGGCGAGCATGCCGCGGTGTGTGCGACGGGACATGGAACATCCTTCTGCCAAGGGATGCGGGGGGTGGCGTGGCGCGGGCGAGATCATCCCGTACGCGTCCCGCTTTGGCCAGGGCCCGGACCCGTGGTTCGCTTGCCGCATGAGCACCGTCACCGTGACCACCTGGTCCCTGGAGCAGACCTCCCCCGACGATCTGCGGCCGGCCGCGGAGCCGCCGGGTGACGTCAGGATCGTGCGGGCGGAGATCCCCTCCCCCGAGTTCAGCCGCTTCCTCTACACGGCGGTGGGCGGCGACATCCGGTGGACCGACCGGCTCGGGCTCACGTACGACCAGTGGCGGGAGGCGCTGGAGCGGCCGGGCGTCGAGACGTGGGTCGCGTACGAGAAGGGCACTCCGGCGGGGTACGTGGAGCTGGACCCGCAGGACGAGGGGGTCGTGGAGATCATGTACTTCGGTCTGATCCCCGCGTTCCGTGGGCGGCGGATCGGCGGACACCTGCTGTCGTACGGGGTCGCGCGCGCGTGGGACCTCGCCGAGCGGTGGCCGGGGCGCCCCCCGACGAAGCGGGTGTGGCTGCACACGTGCAGCGAGGACGGGCCGCACGCCATGGACAACTACCTGCGCCGGGGCTTCAGGCTCTTCGAGACGAAGACCGCCGAGGAGGCGGACGTGGCGACGCCCGGGCCGTGGCCCGGAGCGCACGCCTAGCGAGCGGCCGGGTACGGGGCGGGCGGGAGGGGCCCGGGCGGCCCCGGAAAGTGACCGGTGACACACCGTCTCGCCATGCGGGACAGACTTGTCCACATTGTGGGCGGTGGTGGACTGGCCGGAGATCCGCGTGACACGCTTCCGTCATGTCTTCAGCTGGAGTTGCCTTGGTGAGTCGGCGGCACGTCGACCTCGGCCGCATGTCCAGCGCCATCTGTCCGGTGCGCTGACAGCACAGCACCACCGGACCCACTAGCCGTCCCCGCCGTCGCGGACGAGCCGGCCACCCCGATGCGCACGGGTGCTCCGCCCCTTGGGCGAAGTACTCCGGTCTGCCGTGTCCGACCGGCTTCGTCGCAGGTCATAGGGGACGGCCGGCGCGACCCGCCACCCCCTTGAGCCGCCAGAGAAGGACGAACAACCATGGCCGCCACGCCGGACAAGCCCGCTACCGTCACGCCCCGCCGCAAGGCCGGACGCCACCGTGGCGAGGGTCAGTGGGCCGTAGGTCACTTCACCCCCCTCAACGGCAACGAGCAGTTCAAGAAGGACGACGACGGTCTCAATGTGCGGACACGCATTGAGACGATCTACTCCAAGCGGGGCTTCGACTCCATCGACCCCAACGACCTCCGAGGACGCATGCGCTGGTGGGGTCTCTACACCCAGCGCAAGCCCGGGATCGACGGCGGCAAGACCGCGATCCTGGAGCCGGAGGAGCTGGACGACGAGTACTTCATGCTCCGCGTGCGCATCGACGGCGGCCGGCTGACCACCGAGCAGCTGCGCGTCATCGGGGAGATCTCGCAGGAGTTCGCGCGCGGGACCGCCGACCTCACCGACCGGCAGAACGTTCAGTACCACTGGATCCGGATCGAGGACGTGCCGGAGATCTGGCGGCGGCTCGAAGAGGTCGGGCTGTCCACGACCGAGGCGTGCGGTGACACGCCCCGCGTGATCCTCGGCTCGCCGGTGGCCGGTATCGCCGAGAACGAGATCATCGACGGCTCCCCCGCCATCGACGAGATCCAGCGGCGCTTCATCGGCAACCCGGACTTCTCCAACCTGCCCCGCAAGTTCAAGTCCGCGGTGTCCGGTTCGCCGCAGCTCGACGTGGCGCACGAGATCAACGACATCGCTTTCGTGGGCGTCGAACACCCCGAGCACGGGCCCGGCTTCGACCTGTGGGTCGGCGGCGGGCTGTCCACCAACCCCAAGCTGGGTGTCCGGCTGGGCGCGTGGGTGCCGCTCGACGAGGTCCCGGACGTGTACGGCGGCGTCATCGGCATCTTCCGCGACTACGGCTACCGGCGGCTGCGCACCCGCGCCCGCCTGAAGTTCCTCGTCGCCGACTGGGGTCCGGAGAAGTTCCGCCAGATCCTGGAGGACGAGTACCTCAAGTACAAGCTCGTCGACGGCCCCGCGCCCGAGCAGCCCACCGGCACCTGGCGCGACCACCTCGGCGTGCACAAGCAGAAGGACGGCCGCTTCTACGTCGGCTTCGCCCCGCGCGTCGGCCGCGTGGACGGCGCCACGCTGACGAAGATCGCCGATCTGGCCGGCGCGCACGGCTCGGGCCGGCTGCGCACCACCGCCGAGCAGAAGATGATCGTGCTCGACGTCGAAGAGGCGCAGGTCGAGTCGCTGGTCGCCGGGCTCGAGGCGCTGGACCTGCGGGTCACGCCCTCGCCGTTCCGGCGCGGCACGATGGCCTGCACCGGCATCGAGTTCTGCAAGCTCGCCATCGTCGAGACCAAGGCGCGCGGCGCGTCCCTCATCGACGAGCTGGAGCGGCGCATCCCCGAGTTCGACCAGCCCATCACCATCAACATCAACGGCTGCCCGAACGCCTGCGCCCGTATCCAGGTCGCGGACATCGGTCTCAAGGGGCAGCTGGTCCTGGACGCCGACGGCAACCAGGTCGAGGGCTTCCAGGTGCACTTGGGCGGCGCGCTCGGCCTCGAGGCCGGTTTCGGCCGCAAGGTGCGCGGCCTGAAGGTCACCTCGGCCGAGCTGCCCGACTACGTCGAGCGGGTCCTGCTGCGCTTCCAGGAGCAGCGCGAGGACGGCGAGCGCTTCGCCACCTGGGCGGCGCGGGCGAGCGACGGAGACCTGTCGTGAGCGAGCGCGCGGCACCGTTCTACTGCCCGTACTGCGGCGACGAGGACCTGCGGCCCAACGAGACCGGTCACGGCGCGTGGGAATGCGCGGCGTGCAACCGCGCCTTCCAGTTGAAGTTCCTCGGGCTGCTCGCCCGGGGAGTTCAGCGCGACGACGTTGGTGGAGGGGACGAGATATGACGACGGTTCAGGAAGATCTCAAGTCACTGGCGGAAAAAGCCGGGCGGGACCTCGAAGAGGCCTCCGCCCTGGACATCCTCAAGTGGGCCGCCGACACCTTCGGTGACCGCTTCTGCGTGACCTCCTCCATGGAGGACGCCGTCGTCGCCCACCTCGCCTCCCGCGCCAGGCCCGGCGTGGACGTCGTCTTCCTCGACACCGGCTACCACTTCCCGGAGACCATCGGGACGCGGGACGCCGTCGAGGCCGTCATGGACGTCAACGTCATCACCCTGCTGCCCTGGCAGTCGGTCGAGGAGCAGGACGCCGAGTACGGGCCGAAGCTGCACGACCGCGACCCCGACCTGTGCTGCGCCCTGCGCAAGGTCAAGCCGCTGGAGGACGGGCTGAAGGGCTACAGCGCCTGGGCGACCGGCCTGCGCCGCGACGAGTCCCCGACCCGGGCGAACACCCCGGTCGTCGGCTGGGACGAGAAGCGGCAGAAGGTCAAGATCTCGCCGATCGCCCGCTGGACGCAGGAGGACGTGGAGGCGTACGTCGCCGAGCACGGAGTCCTCACCAACCCGCTGCTGATGGACGGTTACGCGTCCGTGGGCTGCGCCCCCTGCACCCGTCGGGTCGAGGAGGGCGAGGACGCCCGCGCCGGCCGCTGGGCGGGGCGCAACAAGACGGAATGCGGGCTGCACGGCTGATGACAAACAATCAGGAGCAGGAGAAAGACGTGACTGGGGCCACCATCTGGCTCACGGGTCTGCCGAGTGCCGGCAAGACCACCATCGCCTACGAGCTGTCCGGACGGCTGAAGGCCGAAGGCCGCCGTGTCCAGGTGCTGGACGGCGACGAGATCCGCGAGTTCCTCTCGGCGGGCCTCGGCTTCAGCCGCGAGGACCGGCACACCAACGTCCAGCGGATCGGTTACGTCGCCGAACTGCTCGCCCGCAACGGCGTGCTGGCCCTGGCACCCGTCATCGCGCCGTACGCCGACAGCCGCGAGGCGGTCCGCAAGCGCCACCAGAGCGAGGGCACCGCGTACCTGGAGGTGCACGTCGCCACGCCGGTGGACGTGTGCTCCGTACGCGATGTGAAGGGTCTGTACGCCAAGCAGGCGGCCGGCGAGATCTCGGGCCTCACCGGGGTCGACGACCCCTACGAGGCCCCCGAGTCGCCCGACCTGCGGATCGAGTCGCACCAGCAGACCGTGCAGGAGTCCGCAGCCGCGTTGCACGCGCTGCTCACCGAGAGGGGTCTGGCATGACGACGACCGCCGCAACCGTCAACGAGGGCACGGACAGCCCGTACGCGCTCAGCCACCTGGACTCCCTGGAGTCCGAGGCCGTCCACATCTTCCGCGAGGTGGCGGGGGAGTTCGAGCGGCCGGTGATCCTCTTCTCCGGCGGCAAGGACTCGATCGTCATGCTGCACCTGGCGCTGAAGGCGTTCGCGCCGGCGCCGGTCCCCTTCACCCTCCTGCACGTCGACACCGGGCACAACTTCCCGGAGGTGCTGGAGTACCGCGACCGCACGGTCGCCGAGCACGGGCTGCGGCTGCACGTGGCCTCCGTGCAGGAGTACATCGACGCCGGAAAGCTGCGCGAGCGGCCCGACGGCACGCGCAACCCGCTCCAGACCGTGCCGCTGACCGAGGCCATCCAGCAGCACCGCTTCGACGCGGTGTTCGGCGGCGGGCGGCGCGACGAGGAGAAGGCGCGCGCCAAGGAGCGGGTCTTCTCGCTGCGCGACGAGTTCTCCGCGTGGGACCCGCGCCGCCAGCGCCCCGAGCTGTGGCAGCTCTACAACGGCCGCCACGCACCGGGCGAGCACGTGCGCGTCTTCCCGCTGTCCAACTGGACCGAGCTGGACGTGTGGCAGTACATCGCCCGCGAGAAGATCGAGCTGCCGGCCATCTACTACGCCCACGAGCGCGAGGTCTTCGCCCGCAACGGCATGTGGCTGACGGCGGGCGAGTGGGGCGGCCCGAAGGAGTCGGAGAAGGTCGAGACACGGCTGATCCGCTACCGCACGGTCGGCGACATGTCCTGCACGGGCGCCGTGGACTCCGACGCCACGACGCTCGAAGCCGTGATCGCCGAGATCGCCGCCTCCCGGCTCACCGAGCGGGGCGCGACCCGCGCCGACGACAAGATGTCCGAGGCCGCGATGGAAGACCGCAAGCGCGAGGGGTACTTCTAACCATGACCACCACCACCGGCCTGACCGAGCAGTTGTCGGCCACCACCCTGCTGCGCTTCGCGACGGCCGGTTCCGTCGACGACGGCAAGTCCACCCTCGTGGGGCGGCTGCTGCACGACTCCAAGTCGGTCCTCACCGACCAGCTGGAGGCCGTCGAGGCCGCGTCCCTCAAGCGCGGTCAGGAGGCGCCCGACCTGGCGCTGCTGACCGACGGTCTGCGGGCCGAGCGCGAGCAGGGCATCACCATCGACGTGGCGTACCGCTACTTCGCGACCGCGCGCCGCCGGTTCATCCTGGCCGACACCCCCGGGCACGTGCAGTACACCCGGAACATGGTGACGGGCGCGTCCACCGCCGAGCTGGCGGTCGTGCTGGTCGACGCCCGCAACGGTGTCGTGGAGCAGACCCGCCGCCACGCGGCCGTCGCCGCGCTGCTGCGCGTCCCGCACGTGGTGCTCGCCGTCAACAAGATGGACCTGGTCGAGTACGCCGAGCCCGTCTTCGCGTCCATCGCCGAGGAGTTCACGGCGTACGCCGCCTCGCTGGGCGTCCCGGAGATCACCGCCATCCCGATCTCGGCGCTGGCCGGCGACAACGTCGTGGAGCCCTCCGCGAACATGGACTGGTACGGCGGCCCCACGGTGCTGGAGCACCTGGAGACCGTCCCGGTCAGCCACGACCTGGCGAGCTGCAAGGCCCGCTTCCCGGTGCAGTACGTGATCCGCCCGCAGACCGCCGAGCACCCCGACTACCGGGGTTACGCCGGCCAGATCGCGTCCGGAGCGCTGCGCGTGGGCGAGGCCGTGACGGTGCTTCCGTCGGGCCGTACGTCGACGATCAGCGGCATCGACGCGCTGGGTGAGGCGGTCGACATCGCCTGGGCGCCGCAGTCGGTGACGGTCACGCTCGCCGACGACCTGGACATCTCGCGCGGCGACCTGATCGCGCCGAGCGGTTCCGCGCCGCGCACCACCCAGGACGTCGAGGCGACCGTCTGCCACGTGGCGGACCAGCCGCTCACCGTGGGCCAGCGGGTGCTGCTGAAGCACACCACCCGTACGGTCAAGGCGATCGTCAAGGAGATCCCGTCGCGGCTGACGCTGGACGACCTGTCCCAGCATCCGGACCCGGGTCAGCTGGTCGCCAACGACATCGGCCGGGTGAGGGTCCGTACCGCCGAGCCGCTCGCGCTCGACGCGTACCGCGACTCGCGCCGCACCGGATCGTTCCTGCTGATCGACCCGGCGGACGGCACGACGCTGGCGGCCGGCATGGCGGGCGACTCGTTCGCCGCCGAGAGCGTGCAGGCCGCGGCGGACGACGAAGGCTGGGACTTCTGATCATGACTCTCGACATGTACGGGCTGTTCGCCAAGGAGGGCGGCCGCGTCGGCAGCGGTTCGCTCGGCGCGGGAACGGGCGGCGTCGCGCGATGTGCCCGATGACGTACGCGCACCGCTCGCGCGCCCTGCCGCTCCACTTCCCGCTCTACCGACGAAGACCTGCCGACCTCCCGGACACGCCCCGCCACAGGTGAGGGACGTGCCCCCGGGCCACCGAGAGGAACACCTCCCGTGCATGCCCCGCGTACCACCCTTCGCCGCAGCCTCGCCGCTGCCGCCGCCCTGCCGCTCCTGATCGGCGCGCTGGGCGCCTGCGGTTACGGCTCGAAGGCCGAGAAAGACGACAGGACCGCCCCCGTCGCCAAGGGCCAGAAGATCGGCGGCGTCGACGAGGTGCGGATCGGCTACTTCGCCAACGTCACCCACGCCACCGCCCTGGTGGGTCTCCAGAAGGGCCTGATCCAGAAGGAACTGGGCGGCACGCAGGTCAAGCCGCAGGTGTTCAACGCGGGCCCCTCCGAGATCGAGGCCCTCAACGCCGGTGCCATCGACATCGGCTGGATCGGCCCCTCCCCCGCGATAAACGGCTTCACCAAGTCCCAGGGCCAGAACCTCAAGATCATCTCCGGGTCCGCCTCCGGCGGCGTCTCGTTCGTCGTGAACCCGAAGAAGATCAAGTCCCTGGACGACCTCAAGGGCAAGCGCATCGCGACGCCGCAGCTCGGCAACACCCAGGACGTGGCGCTGCTGAACTACCTGTCGGGGAAGGGTCTGAAGGTCGACCCGAACACCGGCAAGGGTGACGTCAGCGTGGTCCGCCAGGACAACAAGGAGATCCCGGCCTCCTTCGAGTCCGGCGCGCTGGACGGCGCGTGGGTGCCCGAGCCCACGGCGTCGAAGCTCGTCGCCGGCGGCGGCAAGGTGCTGCTCGACGAGAAGAAGCTGTGGAAGGACGGGAAGTTCGTCATCACGAACGTGATCGTCTCCCAGAAGTTCCTCAAGGAGCACCCGGACGTCGTCGAGGCCGTGCTGCGCGGCTCGGTGAAGACCAACGACTGGATCAAGGCCAACCCGGACGAGGCGAAGGCGGCCGTCAACGCCAAGCTGAAGGCCGACTCCGGCAAGGAACTGCCCGCCGAGGTGCTCGACCCCGCGTTCGGCAACGTCGAGACGACCAACGACCCGCTCGCCGCGACGCTGCGGGAAGAGGCCGCCCACGCGGTGAAGGCCGGGCTCCTCAAGGACCCGGTGCTCGACGGGATCTACGACCTGACGCTCCTCAACAAGGTGCTGAAGGCGCAGAAGCAGCCCGCCGTCGCGGACGCCGGACTCGGTACGAAGTAACCGCCCTTCCCGCAACCGGAACGCCCTCAGGAGGTGAGGCTCATGGCCACCACACTCGTCAAGCAGGCCGCCGCGCCCGTAGACACGGCGCAGTACGCCGCACGGATCGACCACGTGTCGAAGTCGTTCGGCCGGCCCGGCGCGCAGCAGCTCGTACTGGACGACATCAGCATCGACGTCGCTCCGGGCGAGTTCGTGACCCTGCTGGGGGCTTCCGGCTGCGGCAAGTCCACCCTGCTCAACCTGGTCGCCGGGCTCGACCGCCCGTCCGCCGGCGCCATCGACGTGCCGGGCGGCCGGCCCGCGCTGATGTTCCAGGAGCACGCGCTCTTCCCGTGGCTGACCGCGGGCAAGAACATCGAACTGGCCCTGAAGATGCGGGGCATGGCGAAGTCCGAGCGCCGCGGCGAGGCCGAGCGGCTGCTCCAGCTGGTGCGGCTCGGCGGCGCGTACGGCAAGCGCGTCCACGAGTTGTCGGGCGGCATGCGCCAGCGCGTCGCACTGGCCCGTGCGCTCGCGCAGGACAGCCGGCTGCTGCTGATGGACGAGCCGTTCGCGGCGCTGGACGCCATCACCCGCGACGTACTGCACGAGGAGCTCACCCGCATCTGGTCCGAGACCAACGTCTCGGTCCTGTTCGTCACCCACAACGTCCGCGAGGCCGTCCGCCTCGCCGAGCGCGTGGTGCTGCTGTCGTCCCGGCCGGGACGCATCGCGCGCGAGTGGCAGGTCGGCATCCCGCAGCCGCGCCGGATCGAGGATTCCGCGGTCGCCGACCTGTCCGTAGAGATCACCGAACAGCTGCGGGGGGAGATCCGTCGACATGGCCAGCACTGAAACGACCGACACGCGGGAGACGGCTCCCAAGAACGACCTCGCCGGCCTGGAGGCGGGCCTGGACGCGCTGGAGACCAAGCAGTCCGCCGAGCGCGTCGGTCTCGGGCGGGTCCTGCTGTCCAAGGTGCTGCCGCCGCTGGTGGCCATCACCCTGGTCGTCACCCTGTGGCAGCTCGCCGCGGCCTCCGACCTCAAGCCGGACTACGTACTGCCGGGCCCGGTGGACGTGTGGCACTCGGTCGAGCAGATGTGGCTCGACGGAACGCTGCTCGGCTACATCTGGACCAGCGTCTCGCGCGGCGCCCTCGGCTTCGCCGTCTCCGTGGCCATCGGCACGCCGCTCGGCCTGCTGGTGGCGCGGGTGAAGGTGGTGCGGGCGGCGATCGGGCCGATCCTGTCCGGCCTCCAGTCGCTGCCCTCGGTGGCCTGGGTGCCGGCCGCGATCATCTGGTTCGGTCTGACCGACGCGACGATCTACGCGGTGGTGCTGCTGGGCGCCGTACCGTCGATCGCCAACGGCCTGGTCGCCGGCGTCGACCAGATCCCGCCGCTGTACCTGCGGGCCGGCCGCACCATCGGGGCCACCGGCGTCAACGGCATCCGGCACGTCCTGCTGCCCGCCGCGCTGCCGGGGTACCTGGCAGGTCTCAAGCAGGGGTGGGCGTTCTCGTGGCGCTCGCTGATGGCGGCCGAGCTGATCGCCAACTCGCCGGACCTGGGCACCGGCCTCGGGCAGCTGATGGAGAACTTCCGCACGTACAGCGACATGTCGGGCGTGCTGGCGACCATCATCCTGATCCTGATCGTCGGCATCGGCATCGACCTGCTGTTCTTCTCCCCGCTGGAGCGCCGCGTGCTGCGCAGCCGTGGCCTGCTGACGAAGAGCTGATCACCATGTTCCGTCGTCCGGTCCTCCTCGTCGTCGCCCACGGCAGCCGCGACCCGCGGCACGCGGCGACCGTGCACGCCCTCGTGGCGCGGGTGCGGTCGCTGCGGCCGGGGCTGCGCGTGGAGACCGGCTTCCTGGACTTCAACGCGCCGGCGGTGCCGCAGGTGCTGGAAGGTCTCGCGGCCGAGGGCGTACGGGACGTGGTGGCCCTCCCGCTGCTGCTGACCCGCGCCTTCCACGCGAAGGCCGACATCCCCGCCGTACTGCACGAGGCGTCGGCACGGCTGCCCCGGCTGCGGATCCACCAGGCGGAGGTGCTCGGCCCGTCGCCGCTGCTGCTCACCGCGCTGGAGCGGCGGCTGTACGAAGCCGGGCTCACGCCCGGTGACAAGAGCTCGACCGGGGTCGTTCTGGCCTCGGCGGGCTCCTCGGACCCGGAGGCGATCGCAGTGATCGCTGAAATCGCGCGGGAGCTGCGGTACACCGGTTGGTGCGCCGTGCGGCCTGCGTTCGCCTCCGCATCTCTGCCCCGTACGCAGGACGCCGTACGGGACGTGCGGGCGGTGCCCGGGGTACGGCGGGTGGCCGTCGCCCCGTACGTCGTCGCCCCCGGCTTCCTCCCGGACCGGATCGCGCGCGGGGCGCGGGAGTCGGGCGCGGAGGTGCTGGGCGAGGTCCTGGGCGCGGGCCCGGAAGTGGCCCGCCTGCTGCTGGACCGCTACGACGAGGCCCGGGTGCCGGTCCGTCTGGCGGCGGTCAGCGCCTAGCGCCGCAGGGCCCGCCCGCTTGTTGTATGCAGGGGGCACGGAGTAGCGTCCCGGACATGATCTCCGACACCTTCACGATCGGCGGGGACCTGCCGGTACGCCGACTCGGTTTCGGCACGGCCCAGTTGACGGGGCCCGGTTACTGGGGTCCGCGGGGGGACCGCGCGGACGCGCTCGCGCTCCTGCGGCGGGCGGTCGAGCGCGGTGTCACGCTCATCGACACGGCGGACAACTACGGTCCCGGCCTGGCGGAGGAGCTGGTCGCCGAGGCGCTGCACCCGTATCCGGACGGGGTGGTCGTCGCGACGAAGGGCGGGGTGGTCCGTACGAGCGCCGGCGCGTGGCACATCGCGGACGGCCCGAGGACCTGCGGGCGATGTGCGACGCGAGTCTGCGGCGGCTGCGGGCCGAGACCATCGATCTGTACCAGCTGCACCGGCTGGATCCGGACGTGCCGATGGCCGAGCAGCTCGGCGCGCTGGACGAGCTGCGCGCGGCGGGCAAGATCCGGCACATCGGTCTGGACTCCGTGAGCGCCGAGGAGCTGCGGGAGGCGCTCGCGCTGACGGAGATCGCGTCGGTGCAGAACCGCTTCAACCTCGTGGACCGCTCGTCCGAGGACGTCCTCGCCCTGTGCGAGGCGCGCGGCATCGCGTTCCTGCCCTGGTTCCCGCTGGCCAACGGAGAGTTGAAGGGGCGCGGCCGGCTCGCCCTGGCCTGGCTCCTGCACCGCTCACCGGTACTGTGCCCGACCCCCGGCACGAGCTCCGCCGCCCACCTGGAGGACAACCTGGCCGCCGCCGCACTGCGTCTGAGCACGGAGGAGATGGCCGCGCTGTGAGCGGACGGGGGCGCCCGCCGCCGTGTGGCCGGGCGGTCAGGCCCCGGTCATCTCCACGAGTTTGACCACCGTGTTCCAGTTGCGGGTGGTGCCGGTGACGCCCTTGAGGAGGGCGGGCTTCGCGAGGGCCTCGGCGAGCTTCGAGCGGCCGAGGCCGTTCGGCGCGTACAGGTACAGGGCGCGGTCCCCGAGGCGGAACTCCTCGGGGTGGAACGTCGCCGGGTCGACGGACGCGAAGCGGTCGGGGGTGACGGGCCGTGAGAAGTACGTGACGTGCAGCTGCCTGCCCTCCAGCTCGGCGGCCGGAAAGGGGCAGGCGTCGGCGACGGCGGCCAGGTACGCGCCGCTGCGGACCAGGCAGTCGACGCTGAACCCGAAGCGGGCCTGGACGGCCTGTTCGAGCGCGGCGGCGAGTTCGTCCTCGGGGGCGTCGGCGTCGGTGGTGAAGACGGCGTTGCCGCTCTGGAGGTACGTGCGGACGTCACGGTGGCCGAGGCCGGTGAGCACTTCCCGCAGCTCGGCCATGGGCACCTTCTTGTGCCCGCTCACATTGATTCCGCGCAGCAGGGCGGCGTACGTCGTCGTCATGGGCACACGATAGGCGGCCGCCGCACCCCGTGGGGGAGGGTGCGGCGACCGCCTGTTCCGTGCTGGACCCCGTCCCTACTCGACGACCTTCAGCAGCTTGTTCGCGGTGCCCTCGCTCGGGTTGCCGATCTTGTCGGCGGTGGCCCCGTCGGTCAGCGCCTTGGCGACGGCGTCCGGGGTGGCGTCCTTGTGGCCCGCCAGGTAGACCGCGGCGGCCCCGACGACGTGGGGCGTCGCCATGGAGGTGCCGGAGATGGTCTTCGTGCCCGTGTCGCTGTCGTTCCACGAGGACGTGATGTCCGAGCCCGGCGCGTAGATGTCGACGACCGCGCCGAAGTTGGAGAAGTCGGACTGGGCGTCGTCCTTGGTGCTGGAGGCGACCGTGATGGCCTCCTTCACACGGGCCGGCGAGCCCTGGCCGGCGTCGCTCGACTCGTTGCCCGCCGCGACGCCGTAGGTGACGCCGGAGGCGATGGACTTGCGTACCGCCTCGTCGAGGGCCTCGTCGGCGCCGCCGCCGAGGCTCATGTTGGCGACGGACGGGCCCTGGTGGTTCTTGGTGACCCAGTCGATGCCGGCGACGACGCCCTCGGTGGTGCCCGAGCCCTGGTCGTCCAGGACGCGGACGGCGACGATCTTCGCCTTCTTGGCGACGCCGTGCGCGGCGCCGGCGATGGTCCCGGCGACGTGCGTGCCGTGGCCGTTGCCGTCGTCGGCGGAGTCGTCGTTGTCCACGGCGTCGAAGCCGTGGCTCGCCCGGCCCTCGAAGTCCTTGTGCGTGATTCGGACACCGGTGTCGATGACGTACGCCGTGACGCCCTCGCCCGCGCTGTCCGGGTAGGTGTACTTGCTGTCGCCGGCGGTGTCGGCCTGGTCGATGCGGTCGATGCCCCAGGACGGCGGGTTGTCCTGCGTCGCGTTGATCGTAAACTTCTTGTTCTGGACGACCTTGGCGACGGACGGGTCGGCGGCGAGGCGCTTGGCCTCGGTCTCCGAAAGGCCGCTGGCGGAGAAGCCGTTGATGGCCGAGCTGTAGTTCCGCTTCAGCTTGCCGCCGTACTCCTCGGCCAGGTCCCGCTTGTCGGCCTTCTCGTCCAGCATCACGATGTAGCTGCCGGCGACCGCGCCCTCGGCGCCGGTTCCGTAGACGTGGCCCTGGGCGGCGGGCGCCGCTCCCGCGAAGGACGAGTTGAGTACGGTCACTCCGGCCGCCGCCGCTACGGCGGTTATCGCCGCGGTGAGCTTCAGACGGCCGGCACGCTTGTGAACTGCCATGTAGAGGGGTCTCCTCGTCAAAATGTGGGGGGATTCGCCTCCGGACCGGAAGATCTCCGGGGGCTGGCTCGAAACCCTGACGGATTGACGCGCTCAGATCAAGACCTTCATACGCCTGTTACTTACTCAACAAGGTTTCGTAATAAGAAAAAGGTCAGCGCGCCCCATGTCGGACAGCCCGCCCAACTGCCTTTACGTGTAGGGGGCTTGCGTCCCCCGCTTCCACCTCAGTGAGGAGACGGACCCTTCCGAAGGGTGGAGAGGCCGCGAGGACGGGTCCGCACCGCGCAGGAAGAGACCCGCCTCCGGCCGCCCTAGCTTCGGAGGTGGAGGTGGCGGCGCGGTGCCGCGACCGCTGACACACGAGGGGGCGGCCGGTCATGGGCAAGGCAGGAAGTGCGGCGGGAGGAACCGCCGCCGGGGGGATCGCCGCCCGGGCCGGGGGGTGGAGCGCCAGGCACCGGTGGGCGGCCGTGGGCATCTGGGTGCTCTTCGTCGTCCTGGCCATGGGGCTCGGCACGGCGATGGGCCGGGTCGACGTCAAGGACAGCCAGCAGCTGTCCGGCGAGGTCGGCACCGCCATGCGCATCGTCGAGGAGGCGGAACTCGACGAACCGGCGGGCGAGAGCGTGCTGATCCAGTCGGACACCGGGGGAACGACCAGCGACGACCCGGAGTTCCGCCGCGCCGTGGAAGCGGTGATGACCGCCGTCGAGGGCACCGGTGAAGCGGCCGGGGTGACGTCGCCGTACGACACCGGGACGATCTCCGAGGACCGCCGCAGCGCCCTGGTGCAGTTCACCCTGCGCGGCGACGCCGATACGGCCGCGGAGCGGGTCGAGCCGGTCCTGGAGGCCGTCGCGGGCGTCCAGGACGATCACCGGGGGCTGGTGATCGAGGAGATCGGCAGCGCCAGCATGAACAAGACCTTCGACGACGCCTTCGGTGACGACTTCAAGCAGGCCGAACTGTCCGCCGTGCCGGTCGCCCTCGGCATCCTGCTGATCGCCTTCGGCGCGCTCGTCGCGGCCCTGCTGCCGGTCGCCCTCGCCCTCACCGCCATCCTGGCGACGATGGGCCTGATGGGCGTCGTGAGCCACGTCCAGCCGATGAGCGAGACGGCGAACTCCGTGATGCTGCTGGTCGGCCTGGCGGTCGGCGTCGACTACTGCCTGTTCTACCTGCGGCGCGAGCGCGAGGAGCGGGAGGCCGGACACGATCCGCAGACCGCCCTGCGGATCGCGGCGGCCACCAGCGGACGGGCCGTCATCGTGTCCGGCGTGACCGTGTGCGTGGCGATGGCGGGGATGCTCTTCACCGGGCTGGCGGAGTTCGAGGCGATGGGGCTCGCCTCGCTGATGGTCGTCGCGGTGGCGATGGTCGGCTCGGTCACCGTACTGCCCGCGCTGCTCTCCCTGCTGGGCGAGCGGGTCGAGAAGGGGCGCGTTCCGCTGCTCGGGCGACTGAAGCGCGGCGGCGCCAACGGCGAGAGCCGGTTCTGGCGCGCGGTGCTCACGCGGGTCCTGCGCAGGCCGAAGCTGTCGCTGGTGCTGGCGGTCGGCGTGCTCGTGGCGATCGCGGCGCCGGCGGTCGGCATGAAGACGCAGAACCTCACCCTCGACCAGGAGTTCGGCGACTCCGTGCCGATCGTCCGTACGTACGAGAGGCTCAACGCGGCCTTCCCGGGCGGCGCGGACCCGGCCGAGGTCGTGGTGAAGGCGGACGACATCGACGCCGCTCCGGTGCGCCGCGCCATCGCGGAGTTCCGGGAGCGTGCCGTGTCGTCGGGCGCCTCCCGGGGGCCGGTGGAGGTCGTCACCCACACGAAGGAGAACATCGCCGTCATCGACGTGCCACTGGTCGGCGGGTCCGATCAGGACCGGGCGGAGAAGAGCCTGGAGCTGCTGCGTGACGAGGTCCGCCCTCGGACGCTGGGTGAAGTCGAGGGTGTGGAGGCACCGATCAGCGGGCAGGTGGCCGGTTCCAAGGACTTCAACGACCAGATCGTCGGCGCGGTGGTGCCGGTGTTCGTGTTCGTCGTGGTCTTCGCGTTCCTGCTGATGCTGCTGTGCTTCAGGTCGCTGACGATCGCGGTCACCTCGATCGTGCTCAACCTGCTGTCGGTGGGGGCGGCGTACGGGATCCTGACCGCCGTCTTCCAGCACGGCTGGGGCGCGTCGCTCGTCGGGGCGGAGGGGGTGGGCGCGATCATCTCGTGGCTGCCGCTGTTCCTGTTCGTGATCCTCTTCGGCCTCTCGATGGACTACCACGTCTTCGTCGTCTCACGGATCCGCGAGGCCCGGATGCGGGGCAGGACCACCCACGACGCCATCGCGCACGGCGTGGTGACGACGGCGGGCGTGGTGACGAGCGCGGCGGTCATCATGGTCGCGGTGTTCGCCATCTTCGGCACGCTGTCGATGCAGTCGATGAAGCAGATGGGCGTCGGCCTCGCGACGGCCGTGCTCATCGACGCCACGATCATCCGGGGCGTACTGCTGCCGGCGGTCATGGCCCTGCTCGGCGAGCGCAACTGGTACATGCCCGCGTGGCTGCGGTGGCTGCCCGACCTGACCCACGACGAGTCGGCGGTGGCTCCACCGCCGCCGCCCGCGGCGGCGCGGGACGACGAGTCGCGGAGCGTACGCGTCTGAGAGCGAAGTAGAGACGGAGCCGGCGGGGGGGGGGGGGGGGCCCCCCCCGGCCGGCGGCCGCCGCCCCCCGCCCCGCGGCCCCGCGGCCG
>NZ_JBSGYQ010000089.1:0-21516 GCF_053610585.1 Streptomyces sp. NPDC054887
CGGCCGCGGGTCTAGCGGCGGCTTTGTGATGTCTTGCCTCACCCCCCACCGCCTCCCCGGGGGGGCGGGGCGCGCCGCGCGCGGGGGCGCCCCGCCCCCTTCCGGTGCACCGCCGCCAGGAGCCCACCGGCTCCGCAGACCGGAGAAAACCGATGGATATAGCTACTCAGCCCACCTCTTCCCCGCCACCCCCGCCCGGACCCGGCACCACTCTGGCGTCCCAGGGCAGCACCCACGCCGGTGACCGGATCTTCGTCGGTCTGTCCCGGGGGTCGGGCATCGCACTTCTGGTGATCATGGCCGCCATCGCGGCCTTCCTCACCTACCGCGCCGGCCTCGCCATCTCGAAGGACGACGCCAACTTCCTCACCACCTCCGAGTGGAACCCGGCGGGCGACCCGCCGGTCTTCGGCATCGCCGTCCTGCTCTTCGGCACGATCGTCAGCTCGATCATCGCCATGCTCATCGCCGTGCCGGTCGCCATCGGCATCGCGCTGTTCATCTCGCACTACGCCCCGCGCAGGCTGGCCACACCGCTCGCGTACGTGGTCGACCTGCTCGCCGCGGTGCCGAGCATCATCTACGGCCTGTGGGGCGCCGTCTTCCTGGTCCCGTACCTGGACGGCCTCAACCAGTGGCTGGACGAGTACCTCGGCTGGACGTACATCTTCGACAAGACCAGCGACGGCGTCGCCCGCAACCTCTTCACGGTCGGCATCCTGCTGGCGATCATGATCCTGCCGATCGTCACCAACGTCACCCGCGAGGTCTTCCTCCAGTCGCCGAAGATGCACGAGGAGGCCGCCCTGGCCCTCGGCGCCACGCGCTGGGAAGTCATGCGGATGTCCGTCCTGCCCTTCGGCCGCTCCGGCATCATCAGCGCCTCGATGCTGGGCCTCGGCCGCGCGCTCGGCGAGACGATGGCCGTCGCGGTCGTCCTCTCCCCGAGCTTCATCATCTCCGGCCGGCTGCTCGACCCGGGCGGCGGCACCTTCGCGCAGAACATCGCCGCGAAGTTCAACGAGGCGGACGAGTTCGGCCGCGACGCCCTGATCGCCTCCGGTCTCGTGCTCTTCGTCATCACGTTGCTGGTCAACGGCGCCGCCCGCTGGATCATCGGCCGCCGCAAGGAGTACTCGGGGGCCAACGCATGAGCCAGACAAGCCAGGTAATGGACAAGCCCCCGGTCTCCCCCGCGCCGCACGCGTCGCTCGCCCACGCCCGCCTCCCCCGCTGGGCCCCCGCCGCCATCGCGGCCGGGTCCGTGGCGGCCGGCGTCGGCATCGGCCTCGTCGCCGGCTGGCACAGCCGCGTGCAGTGGGGCATGCTCGCCGCCCTGATCTTCGTACTGGCCACCTACGCGATCACCACGAAGGTGGAGGGCAGCCGCCAGGGCAAGGACCGCGTCGCGACCAGCATCGTCTGGGTCTGCTTCATCCTCGCCCTCATCCCGCTGCTCTCCCTGGCCTGGGTGACGATCAGCAAGGGGATAAAGGTCCTCGACGGCTACTTCCTCAGCCACTCGATGAGCGGCCTCCTGGACACCGACGAGGGCGGCGGCATCTACCACGCCCTGCTCGGCACCCTGGAGCAGGTCGGCATCGCGACCCTCATCGCCGCCCCCATCGGCCTGCTCACCGCCGTCTACCTCGTGGAGTACGGGCGCGGCAGGCTGGCCAGGACCGTCACCTTCTTCGTCGACGTCATGACGGGCATCCCGTCGATCGTCGCGGGTCTGTTCATCCTCGCCACCTGGAATCTGATGCTGGGCTTCGGGCCCTCCGGATTCGCCGGCGCGCTGGCCCTTGCGATCCTGATGATGCCGGTCGTCGTGCGCTCCACCGAGGAGATGCTGAAGCTCGTCCCGAACGAGCTGCGCGAGGCCTCGCTGGCTCTCGGCGTCCCCAAGTGGCGGACTATTCTCAAGGTGGTGCTGCCGACCGCGATCGGCGGAATCACCACCGGCGTGATGCTCGCGGTGGCCCGGATCACGGGTGAGACCGCCCCGGTTCTGTTGCTCGTCTTCGGTACGAAGCTGATCAACCCGAACCCCTTCGAAGGCGCCCAGTCCTCGCTTCCGCTCTACGTGTACGAGCAGTACATCGTCGGCACCGAAGCGTCCGTGGACCGGGCCTGGGGCGCAGCCCTGGTCCTGATCGCCTTCGTCATGATCCTCAACCTGGTGGCCCGCGGCATCGCCCGCTGGAAGGCCCCGAGCACCGGCCGCTAAGGCCAACGGAAAGCAGTGATTTCAATGGCCAAGCGAATCGACATCAGCGGCCTGTCGGCCTACTACGGCAACCACAAGGCGATCGACGACATCTCGATGACCGTCGAGCCCCGCTCCGTGACGGCCTTCATCGGCCCCTCCGGCTGCGGCAAGTCCACCTTCCTGCGCACCCTCAACCGGATGCACGAGGTCACCCCCGGCGGCCGCGTCGAGGGCAAGGTCCTCCTGGACGACGAGAACCTGTACGCCAAGGACGTCGACCCGGTCGCCGTCCGCCGTACGGTCGGCATGGTATTCCAGCGCCCGAACCCCTTCCCCACCATGTCGATCTTCGACAACGTGGCGGCGGGCCTGCGCCTCAACGGCTCGTACAAGAAGAACAAGCTGGCCGAGGTCGTCGAGAAGTCCCTGCGCGGCGCCAACCTCTGGAACGAGGTCAAGGACCGCCTCAACAAGCCCGGCTCCGGGCTCTCCGGCGGTCAGCAGCAGCGCCTGTGCATCGCCCGCGCGATCGCGGTCGAGCCGCAGGTCCTCCTCATGGACGAGCCCTGCTCGGCCCTCGACCCGATCTCGACCCTCGCCATCGAGGACCTGATCGGTGAGCTGAAGGAGCGCTTCACGATCGTCATCGTGACGCACAACATGCAGCAGGCCGCGCGCGTCTCGGACCGTACGGCGTTCTTCAACCTCGCCGCGATCGGCCAGCCCGGCAAGCTGATCGAGATAGACGACACCGAGCGGATCTTCTCCAACCCGTCCGTCCAGGCGACGGAGGACTACATCTCGGGCCGCTTCGGATAGAAGCGGACCGCCACGCCTGTCCTGCGGTGCTGCATGGCGGTGCCACCGCAAGGCAAAGGGCCCGCCCCCACTCCTCACGAGGAGTGGGGGCGGGCCCGTTTCCGTACCCGCGGGTCCGTCCGCTAGCCGAAGGCCAGCAGTACGACCCAGTAGCAGGCGGCGGCCACCAGCGCGGCGGCGGGCATGGTGATGAACCAGCCCATGACGATGTTCTTGGCGACGCCCCAGCGCACGGCGCGGGACCCCTTGGTCGAGCCGACGCCCATGATCGCGGAGGTGATGACGTGCGTCGTGGAGATCGGGGCGTGGAACATGAACGAGGCCGTGTACATCACGGACGCGGCCGTGGTCTCCGCCGCGAAGCCCTGCGGCGGGTCCAGCTCGATGATCCGCCGGCCCAGCGTGCGCATGATGCGCCAGCCGCCCGCGTACGTACCGAGCGAGAGCGTCAGCGCGCAGGCGATCTTGACCCACATCGGGATCGCGTCGCCCTGGTCCTCGACGTCGGCGATGACCAGCGCCATCACCACGATGCCCATGGTCTTCTGCGCGTCCTGGAGACCGTGTCCGAGCGCCATGCCGGCCGCGGAGACGGTCTGGGCGATTCGGAAGCCCCGCTTGGCCTTGTGCGGGTTGGCCTTGCGGAACATCCACAGGATGACGACCATCACCAGGTAGCCGAGCAGCAGCCCGACGAACGGCGAGATGAACATCGGGATGACGACCTTCTCGAGCACCCCGTTCCAGATGACCTCAGTGCCGCCCGCGAGCGCCGCGCCCACCATGCCGCCGAAGAGGGCGTGCGAGGAGGACGAGGGAAGACCGAAGTACCAGGTTACGAGGTTCCAGACGATCGCGCCGACCAGCGCGGCGAAGAGGATTCCCATCCCCTTGTCGCCGTGCGGGGTGGCGATGAGCCCCTCACTGACCGTCTTGGCGACGCCGCTGCCGAGGAAGGCGCCGGCGAGGTTCATCACGGCGGCCATGGCGAGGGCCGCGCGCGGGGTCAGCGCCCGCGTGGAAACCGAAGTCGCGATGGCGTTCGCGGAGTCGTGAAAGCCGTTGGTGTACGTGAATCCGAGCGCGACCCCGATGGTCACGATGAGCGCAAAGGTGTCCACCGGGGGTCAGGACTCCTTGACGGCGATCGTCTCGACCGTGTTGGCGACGTGCTCGAAGGCGTCGGCCGCCTCCTCCAGCACGTCCACGATCTGCTTCAGCTTCAGCACGTCCATGGCGTCGTACTTGCCGTTGAAGAGGTGCGCGAGCAGCTTGCGGTGGATCTGGTCGGCCTGGTTCTCGAGGCGGTTGACCTCGATCCAGTACTCGGTGAGGTTCGTCATGGTCCGCAGGTGCGGCATGGCCTCGGCCGTCAGCTCGGCCGCTCGCGCCAGCACCTCGATCTGCTGCTCGACACCCTTGGGCAGCTCCTCGATCTGGTACAGGACGACCAGGTCGACGGCCTCCTCCATGTAATCCATGATGTCGTCGAGCTGCGACGCGAGGTTGTAGATGTCCTCGCGGTCGAACGGCGTGATGAACGAGGAGTTCAGCTGGTGGAAGATCGCGTGGGTCGCGTCGTCCCCCGCGTGCTCCGCTGCCCTCATCCGCTCCGCGATCTCGACTCGGGCGGAGGAGTCCGCTCCGAGCAGTTCCATCAGGAGCTTCGAGCCTGTGACGATGTTGTCCGCTGATGCGGAGAACATGTCGTAGAAGCTCGTCTCCCTGGGGGTCAGACGAAAGCGCACGTGGGGTCCTCGGGGTGCATTGGATTCGGTCAGGGTGATGCTAGGCGCATCATCCGGCCACGGCTAACCGGCGTTCTTCAGTGTCGCCCATCAGGCACAGTGCTCAGTACGGGGCCCCGAGCCCCTACCCCGAAAATTCGTTACCATATACCCACGAGGGGTATACAGCCCCTTTAAGGACAACGGGAGGACGCCATGACGACCACCGAGGCGGCCGGCGCGACCAACACCGAAGCGCCCTCCGAAGCCGTGGTGACCGACCACGACCTCGGTGTGCACGGGTACCACAAGCAGAAGGACGAACACCTCAAGCGCCTGCGCCGGATCGAGGGCCAGATCCGCGGCCTCCAGCGGCTGGTCGACGAGGACGTCTACTGCATCGACATACTCACCCAGGTCTCGGCGTCGACCAAGGCCCTCCAGTCCTTCGCCCTCCAGCTCCTGGAGGAGCACCTGCGGCACTGCGTGGCGGACGCGGCGGTCAAGGGCGGCGGAGAGATCGACGAGAAGGTCGAAGAAGCGACGAAGGCGATCGCCCGCCTGCTGCGGACCTGAGGGCCGGCCCCGGGCGGGCGAGTCGAATGTCCGGGCGCGGCCGGGAAACGTGCCGAGTCGACCGGCCCCGCCCGGCCCTTCGCTCGCCCGGGGTCGCTACCTCGGACCGCTCGCGTGGGGCCTTCGCCTCAGCTTCCCCGCTTCCGGCTGCCGGGCGTGCGGTCCCACCGTCACCCGGACCGCTCGGCGCCCTCCGGCGCCCCGGCGGCCGACGCGGCCGTTCCCGCCCCGACCTTCAGCACCTCGTCGATACGGTCCGCGCTGAGGCGTTCCCCGTCGGCCGCGGACGCCGCGATCATCAGCTCACCGCACAGCTCGATCTCGGCGAGGGCGACGTGGTCCTGGACGGGCGTACCGCTGCCGAGCGGAGTCACGTGCATCACCTCTCCCAGCCGTCGTCGGCTTCCTAGCGTAGGCAGCGCGGTACACACCGCGCATGGCACGGACGGGCCATTTACCCGCCACCCACGTGAGCGGGCGGCCCCCGCCTCACGCCTGGATCTTCCCGGCGTAGATGTCACGCGCGGCCGGCAGCCGCACCTCGACCGGGGCCCCGAACGCGTACAGCAGCGTCGTGGAGGCGACGGCCACCGTACGCCCGGCGTTGGCGAAGTCGAAGCGGTGGCGGACCTTGCGCAGCCGCCCCTGGTCGTCGAGGTAGGCGTCGAACGGGACGGCGTCCTTGGCGAACCCTTTCGCCGCCGCCGCGAGCGCCCCCCGCACGTGCGGCGATGCGACGCGCGCTGCGCGGGCGATGTCGGTGACGCCCCGGTAGTGCCGAACGGCGGTGCCGGCCACATCGGCCCGCCCGACGTACGCCGCCTCCGTCGCGCCGCGCAGCAACTCGGCGGCGGCGAGCGGGTCCGTGGCCCCGCCGGTGACCAGGTTCCCGTCGTCGAGCGTGGCCGTGTCGATCCGCACCCACTTGTCGGCGGGCACGCCCGCGCCCCGGTTCTTCATGTAGAGCGCGCCGGGGGCGAGGAGTTCGGTGATGGGCCGGTGCTTGTCCGCACCGTCCGGATCGGGCGGCAGCAGCACCTTGAGCTGCCCCATCCGCTTCTTGAAGTCGTACGCGCCCTCGCCCCGGATGGTGACCCGCGTGCCGCCGGTGGCCATGACCATGGACGTACGGGCCTCGGAACTGCCCGCGGCGACGAGCCCGTCGGCAGCGCCGCGGACGGCGGCCAGGGGATCACCGCCCTGCTGGTCCTCGGCGACGGCACCGTCGCCGGAACACCCGGCGGAACCGATCAGCCCCGCCGCGACGGCCAGGGCGACCGCACCGCCCTTGACCCTGTGCTGCTGCACCACCATCGCCGCCAACCCCCAACGCCCTGCCACCCGGTGTCCGATCCCACCCGACCCGCTTAACGACCCCCGACCGCCGCCGGTCACGCCCACGTCCCGCGCTCATTCGGTCGGGCGGCCCCCGCGCACGGCGCCCAAGTCCCCCGGTACCGTGGACACGTGCTTCAGGAAGCAACACCGGACGCCCCGCCCCACCGCACCGGCACCACCGAACGCGGCTCTTTCTGCTTCGCCCACTGCACCTGCGGCTGGCGCGGCCCGGCCCGCCGCTCCCGCGAAAGAGCCCGGGCAGACGCCACCGAGCACACGACGACAACCACCACCTGACACCCGGCCCGCACCCGCACCCGCACCCGCACCCGCACCCGCACCCGCACAACGCAAGCCACCACACGTGGGCAGGATCCGTACGAACCGCCACGCGGCGCGAGACCGCAGGGGCTGGAACGCCGTGCGGTGCCGATCGCCGTACGGGCGCGATCACGTACGAACCGACGCGCCCTACGGAACCCATCGCTGTACGGCCCGGCCCTCAGCCCGTGACAGCGGGGCGCGCGGCCTGCCAAGCGGCGATACGGGCAGCAGCACCCGCCGCACAGCGCGCGACCGCCCCCCACGAGGTGTGACCCGACTGCCTCCCGACGAGCCGGGTCGAGGCGGCCAACCCCCCAATCCCCCCCGTGGATCCAGAGCCCTGGGCTCGCACCCGGTCCCACGCATGCGGAGAGGCGGGACGGCCGGACGGCGGGACGGCGGGACGGGAGTCGAACTCCCGGATCACACACTCCCCCACGCCCCGCGAAAATCTCCGCCCGCGCAGGAACCCGGCCCGCCGCAATGCCGTCTCGCCATCCGGGAGGCAACAACATGGAACGGCGCACACTTCTCACCTCGGCCACGGCCCTCGCAGCCACGGTCGCAGCTGCGGCCTGCACCGGCGCAAGCCCAGGCACCGGCACGACTCCGGGCACGTCCGCGTCCAGGTCCACCCGGACCCGCGCCGCCACCGCCCCCGGCCCCGGCGGCCGGACCGCACCACCCTCGGCCACCTCCACCTGGAACGCCCTCGCGCGCGGTCTCGACGGTCCACTGGTCCGCCCCGAGGACTCCGCCTACAAGACGGCCCGCCAGCTCTACAACACCCGCTTCGACAACCTGAAGCCCGCAGCCGTCGCCTACGTCGCGAACGAGGCGGACATCCGGGAGTGCCTGGCCTTCGCCCGTGCCCACCGGACCCCCGTCGCCATCCGCAACGGCGGTCACTCGTACGCCGGGTGGTCCTCCGGCACCGGCCGCCTCGTCATCGACGTGTCGAAGCTGGCCCGCGTCAGGGCGAGCGGCAGCGCCGCGACCATCGGGGCCGGCGCGAAGCTCATCGACGTCTACCAGGGCCTGGCCCGCCAGGGCCGCCGCACCATACCCGCCGGTTCCTGCCCCACCGTCGGCATCTCCGGCCTCACCCTCGGCGGCGGCCACGGCGTCGTCTCCCGTGCGTACGGCCTCACCTGCGACAACCTCACCTCCGCCACTCTCCTCACCGCCGCCGGCAAACGCCTCCACTGCTCGCCGACCGAGAACCAGGAGCTGTTCTGGGCCCTGCGGGGCGCGGGCAACGGCAACTTCGGTGTGGTGACGGAACTGACCTTCCGCACCCACCCGGCCCCCGCCGCCGTCACCGCGTACATGTCCTGGCCGTGGTCGAAGGCCCGGGCCGTCGTCGCCGCCTGGCAGGAATGGGGCCCGTCGCAGCCGGACGAGATCTGGTCGTCCGTACACCTCGCCGCCGGACCGGGCGGCAGGACGCCCAACGTCACCGTCTCCGCCTTCTCGCTCGGCACGTACGGCGATCTCCAGAACGCCGTCGACCGCCTCGCCGACAAGATCGGCGCGTCCGCCCGCTCCGTCTCGCTCCGCCGCCGCAGCTACCAGGAGTCGATGCTCGTCTACGCCGGCTGCGCCGGTTTCAGCGACGCCCAGTGCCACCTGCCGGGCACCACCCCCGGCCGCACCCCGCAGGGCGCCCTCGGCCGCGAGACGTACGCGGCCCGCAGCGACTTCTTCGACCGCTCGCTCTCGCCGTCGGGCATACGCGAGCTGCTCGCCCGGACCGAGGCGTTCACCCGCATCCCCGCCGCCGGCGGTGGCGGCGGCAGCATCGCCCTCACCGCTCTCGGCGGCGCGGTGAACCGGGTGGACCCGCTCGCGACCGCTTTCGTCCACCGCCGTTCCCGAATGCTCGCCCAGTACATCGGCGCCTGGCGCGCGGGCACGGCCGGCACCGCCCAGCAGACCTGGCTGAAAACCACCCACGGGGCGATGCGCCGGTACGCCTCCGGGGCGGCGTACCAGAACTACACGGACCCGACCCTCACCGACTGGCGGAAGGCTTACTACGGTGCGGCTTCGACCCGCCTGACGGCCCTGAAGAAGCGTTACGACCCGGACAGGGTCTTCGACTTCCCCCAGGCCCTCTGAACAACCGGCCGGGGAACCCCCTGGGACGCACCGAGGGGCACACCACGGAACCCGCACCGTGATGTGCCCCTCGCCGCCAGCCCTGCCTGCCCTGCCTGCCCTGCCTGCCCTGCCCTGACCTGCGCTGCCCTGTCCCGCCCCGCCGCTCGATGCGCTGCTCGCCGTCAACCCGTCAAGTCGACCACTGTTCCTGCGCGCGGAGAAGCCGGTGGGCCGGGCCGTCAGGCTGCCAGGTCGTTGCGCTCGCTGTCCCCGGCACGCGGTCCAGGTACGACCGCCGACCCGCCGTCACCGCCGCGCACCGCAACTCCGGCACCGAGCCCCGCGTCAACGCCGGCGGCGGCCGTACGCGCAACCGACCTCTTGGCCCGTACGAGCCAACCCACCTTCTCCGACCGCGCGATCGCCGCCATGAGCGGCGTCAGGAGCGCCATCGCGACCGGCGCGAGCAGCAGCGCAACGGCCGTACCGAGGGCGAACCCGCCGATGACGTCGGTCGGGTAGTGGACCCCCATGTAGACGCGGCAGAAACCGGCCACGGCGGCCAGTGCGATCGCCCCGAGCCCGAACTTCCGGTTGGCGACGAAGACTCCGACGGCGATGGCCATCGCCAGCGTCGCGTGATCGCTCACGAACGAGTAGTCGGTCTTGCCCGCGATCAGGACTTCGAGCCCCTTGTGGTCGTTGAACGGTCTCGGCCGCTCCACGAACCCTCGGATCGGGATGTTGATCAGCAGCGCGATGCCGGCTGCCAGCGGCGCCCAGACGAGCCCGGCCACTGCGGTGACCGCGTCCTCGCTCTTGCGCACGCTCCACCAGCACCAGAGCGCCAGCAGGACGATGCCGAGCATGGTCCCGTACTCACCGACGAACTCCATGACCCGGTCGAACCAGCCCGGCGCATCCGCCGCCAGCCCGTTGATGTCGTAGAGCAGACTGACGTCGGGGTTCGCCCCATCCAGTGCGAGTCCAGCCATCTGCCGCGGCCCCTTGCCTTGTTGCCTGCTGCGCGGCACACGTGTCTGCGTGCCACTCCTGCGAACCCCCGTGGTTCATGTGACGCGATTGCGCTCGCGATGCGACGCCACGCCCGCGATGCCGCGCCGCGCCGTGGTCGGCGCCGCCCCGCATCGCATCGCGTGGTTCACACGCACGATCCGCACGCGTGGTCAGTACAGCGTGTCCACGCGACTGTCCCACTCCCTCGGACCAGGGAACGCCCGGCCGGCCCCCACCGTTCCACTCTCCACCGAATGATCACGATCACGTTATCGAAGAGAGATACGTCGTCGCAGCTCAGAGGGTGGCGATAACGCTGAGTTCAAGCCATGTCACGCGCCGCCGCGCCCTTCCGGCAAGTCCGTCGGAAGCGCTTTCGCGCCATCCTTGGTCACCCGGGTCGCACCAAAGTAGTCCGGCGTATCGATCTTGTCGAAGCGGATGACGGCTCCGGTGTACGGCGCGTTGATCATGTAACCGCCCCCGACGTACAACCCGACGTGCCGGATCGCGCGCGAGTTGGTGAGATCGTCCGAGAAGAACACCAGGTCGCCGGGCAACAGCTCGTCCCGCGAAGGATGCGGCCCCGCGTTGTACTGGTCGTTGGCCACGCGCGGCAGCTCGATGTCGACGGTCCGGTAGGCCGCCTGCGTCAGCCCGGAGCAGTCGAAACGCCCACCCTGCTCCGGCGTGCCGTTGCCGCCCCACAGGTACTTGGTCCCCAGCTTCTGCTGCGCGAAGTAGATCGCGCCGGCGGCCTGCCGCGACGGCTCGACGCGCCCGACGGGACGCGCGAAGCTCTGCTCCAGAGTGGTGATGATCTTCACGTAGTTCTGCGTCTCGCGGTACGGCGGGACGCCTCCGTACTTGATGACGGCGTACGCGCCCGCGTTGTACGCCGCGAGCATGTTCTTGGTCTGATCCCCCGGCACCTTCTTTACATATCCAGCCAATTCACAGTCGTACGTCGCGGCTGACGGAATCGCGTCGGCCGGGTCCCAGATGTCACGGTCGCCGTCCTTGTCCCCGTCCACCCCGTGGGACGCCCATGTCCCTGGGATGAACTGGGCGATGCCGCGCGCGTTGGCCGGGCTCTGCGCCCTCGGGTTCCAGCCGCTCTCCTGGTACAACTGCGCGGCGAGCAGCGCGGGGTTGATGGCCGGGCAGAGATTGCCCCACTTCTGTACGAGCGGCTGGTACAGCGCCGGCACGGCACCCTTGGCCAGCCCGACGGCCCGCCCGCCGCCTGCGGCGCCGGCCAGCCCCGCGGCTGCGGAGAAGGTCCCGACGACGAGCAGCGCGACGAAGCTCAGGCACAGCCCGATCCCGACCCCAGTGGCCACCCACACTTTGCGCACCCTCCAACCCTCCCCCATGAAGGACCCGTTCACAGCAGTTTTCGCGCGCGCGTCCACTGCGACGTCGAACACGTCCGAAAGTCGGGGGGGGAGGGGGAGGGAGAGGAGGGAAGAGGCACCAGGGAAGAGGGGACGGGGAAGAGGGGACGGGGTGCGGCGGGGGTGGGGGTGACAGGCGGGGGGCTTCGATGGGCCTGGGGCGGTGATTGTTCCTGGTGTGGGGGCCGCCTTTCTGGAGGGTGGCGTCGGAGGCCCGCCCCTCAAGGGCGCTCCTGCGTCGCGTCGCCTGCGGCGATTGCGCTCCGCTCCACCCTTGACCGCCGAACCTCCGACGCAATGCTTAAGGGGGGCGGCCCCCGGGGGAGCCCACGGAACAGCCTCGGTAAGTGGCCCTACACCGTTGCCGGGCGACGGGCCGGTGATTGGGGCGCAGCCGGTTCTCGGGTGGTGCGGCCCCTGGCTAAGCGGCTGACAGGAACGGCCGTTGGTGCGACACCACCATTCCGACCCGCGCCAGCACACCGGCCGGTGAGGGGCGAGATTTCGGGTCGACCTGCGGCATGCGCTTCAGCCCTTCGCATCGCCGAGAGCCGGTCGCGACTGGCGGGGATACGGCTGGCGAGGCACGGGGACCGTCGCTGCGAGTGCTGGCGGCTGACGGGGAAGCACGGCTGCGGTCCGTCGCGCGGGACGAAGTCCACAAACGATGGACGCCAAGTCCCCGATATCGGACCAATAGGGGCAAACGGCCTAGCAGCGACCGTCTTCTGTTGGGTTCGCCCCATACCGCCTCCACCGGACGCGGAGGGCGAGCCCACGCCAGCCCTCCCCCATCCCATCCACCACATGCGCCCCAACAAGCGACCAACCGACCCCGAGGCCGGACCGACCCCAGCCACCACCCATGCGACTGTCACCCCACCTCGCCCCGCCCCGTACCAGCCACAGACGCCATGACCCCCAAGTCGACCGGCCAGACCGTCCTGGCCGGCCACCCACCACCGTGAGACCTCACCTCGGATCGGAAATGCGGTGTCGCACCAGCGGCCGTCGCCGCACCCGCCGAGACAGGGGCCGCAGCACCCCAGAACCGGCCGCGCACCCCACCACACACCCGACAGCCACCAAACAACGCCCACCCCTCATCCCGCTCCCGTGCCGGGCGTTTTTCTTAGGCCGTCCCCTGTCTAAGCGTCAGCGGTGGGCCGGGGTGGTGGGTCAAGGGTGGAGCGCAGCGAAATCGCCGCAGGCGACGTCGGCTCGGGTTCTCTGTCTTGACTTTGACGCACCACCCCGGCCCACCGACCATCGAGCGCTCAGGACGGCCCGAGAATCACCCCCCAGAAGCAACCAGTGGTCCCCACCGCCACAAACCACCCCCCGCAACCAACAAGTGGTTACCGCCAGGGACCCAGCCCCCTCACCCCACCCCGCCCGCCTCACCCACCGTCAACCCGCCGCGCCACGTCCGACCAAAGGTGCATAACGCCAGTCATTGCCCGCCGTCACCCCTCGTGATACACAGAGTGACCATACGCGTTTCCGAATACAGCCGGTCGGCACCGCAGGTCAGGGCGGTCCGGTCGGTCATACCTGCGGAGGTCGGGAAAAGACAGCCACCAAGTCGACATACCAGTGCGGTTCATCAGCGAAGATAGAGCGTGACCCCTGCCGTGCGGCGGGGGCGACGAACTACCCGACAGGGGCGGTGACTTACATGAACCTTGCAGCCGAAAAGGGCGACATCACCACCATCATCGGTGGAATCGCCCCGAACTGGGGTCCGTTCGGGACCCTCGGGAACGAAGCCCGCATCATGATCGAGGTGGTGATGGCTGTCGCCATCCTCCTCTGCCTCGGAATCGCCATCTGGGGAGCCGCGAAGCAGCGGATCGGCGCGACGGCGCTGAGGGACACCTTCAGCGCGGAACAGGGCAAGGGTCTGATCGTCGCCGGCCTCACCGGCGTCTTCATCATCGGCTCGCTCGGAACACTCTTCACCATCGTGTACGGGATGGCTGTCTAACCCACCTTCAGCCAGCACCGGGCGCTCCCGGCCCGCTCTCCCACCCCACCCGTCCGTCGTGCCCATTGGCTGAGGTTGCGTCTCCCTGATGTCGAGTCACCACACCGCGCCCGCGCGGGAACCAGCACGGCTACCGTCGTACTACGCGGCATCGCAAACGGTTGAGGGGGCGCACGCGGCATGAGTCTCGGCGACGAGCACGGCTACGGCAGCGGCAGCGGTCGTTCGGACCGTGTCGGCGGCTCCGGCCAGACCCGCACACGGCTGCCCGAGGGCGACGGTGGCAGCGAGGTGTACGGGGGTGCCCGACGGCCCGTACGGACCTCGCGGTCCCTCATCACCGTGGTGGGCGTGGTGGTCCTGCTGATCGCAGCCATCGCGTTCGCGAACCAGGGCGGCGGCGCGGGCGTCTCGGACAACGAGGCGAAGCGGGACGGCGCGGCGGAGGCGACGGCGGCGACGGGCGTGAAGCCGGTCACGGGCAAGAACGGGCTCATCCCCTCCGGCTTCGCCCACGACGAGCAGGGCGCGCAGTCCGCCGCGGCGAACTTCGCGGTGGCTCTGGTCTCGGCCGACATCCTGAACCCTGAGCGCCGTCAGGAGCTCGTGGGTCAGATCTTCGTTCCGGCGAAGGTGCCGGAGCTGGAAGCCAAGTTCGACAAGGCCTACAACCAGGAATTCCTCGACAGGGTCGGGCTCGACAAGGACGGCAGCGCCGCCCCGGGCATGACGTACGTCTCGCGGACCGCGCCCGTGGGCACCAAGGTGACCGATTACACCGAAGGCGCCGCGACCGTCGAGGTCTGGTGCACGGGAGTCTTCGGTACGGCTGGTGTCGGCTCGACGAACCCGGTGACGAACGACTGGTTCACCATGACGCTGGAGATCCAGTGGACGGGGAGCGACTGGAAGGTCGCGAGCTTCTCCCAGAAGGACGGTCCGGCTCCCGTGAACGCCGACCGAGCGGCCTCCGACGCGGACGAGATCGCCAAGGCAGTCGACGAGTACGGAGGCTTCACCTATGCCCGGTAGCCCACGCCTGGCACTGAAGGTCACCGGTGCCCTCGCGCTCGTACAGACGACTGTCGCCCTTCTACCGGCCAGGGCCTTCGCCGCACCGTCGCCGTCGCCGTCCGAGAAGGACAACTGCGACCTCATCGTCGGCCCCGCCAAGGACTACTGCGAAAGCGGCGAAGGCGGCGGATCCGACCTCCGCGCCCCCACCGACCCCGTAGACGCCGTAGACCCCCTCTCCTCCCTCTCCAAGGGCTGCGCCGACGCCGCCGCCTGGATCGTGGGGAAGCTGTCCGAGGCCGTGAAGTCGACCGCCACCGTCGACTTCACCAACCCCAAGTTCCTCCAGCAGTACGCCATCGTCTTCGCCGCGTCCGCCATCCTCACCCTCGTCCTGTGGCTCCTCGCCGTCGCCAAGCGCGCCATCCGCGGCGTGCCGCTGGCGACCGCGCTGTCGGAGGCCATCGGGTTCCTGTGGCTCACCGTCCTCGCGTCCGCCTTCACGCCGCTGATCCTCTACACCGTCGTGACCGCCACCGACGGCGTCACCGAGGTCATCGCCGCCGGCACGGGCGGGCAGACGGACGTGTTCTTCGGGTCGTTCGCCGAGGCGCTCAAGAAGGGCGACGACATCGGCGGCGGTCCGATCATGCTGATCGTCGTCTCGCTGGTGACCGTCCTCGCGGCCGGCATCCTCTTCCTTGAGCTGTTCATCCGCGCCCTGCTCCTCTACGTCGGCGCGCTCCTCGGCGTGGTCGTCTACGCGGGGCTCGTCGACAAGAACATGTGGGGCCACGTACGACGCTGGGCCGGCATCATGATCGCGATCATCATGGTGAAGCCCGTCATCGTGATCGTCCTCGGCCTCGCCGGGGCCCTCTCCGCCGACGACGGCCCGAACGCGTTCTCCGCCGTCGTCTCCGGCCTCGCCATCATCCTGCTGGCGATCTTCGCCTCCGGCATGATCTACCGCTTCGTCCCCGGCTTCGGCGACGAGATCGCCTCCGCCCGCCGCAACCGCAACAAGGCCACCGACGGCGCGCAGGCGGCCGCCGTCATCAGTTCCCCCGCCGCCCTCGTCTCGCAGGGCATCAAGACCCACAGCAGCCGGGGCGGCGGAGGCGGCGACCGGGGCGGCAGCAGCTCCCCGCCCCGCCAGGCCAACCCCGTCACCGGCGGCGTGGCAGCCCACAGCGCCCGCGGCGGCGGAGCGGGCGGCCCCGCGGCGGGAGCGTCGGGAGGCGGGGGCGGAGCCGTCCCTTCCGCCGCCCCTTCGCCCCGTAGCAACGCCACCCACACGAACCGCGGTACCGGAAACACGGGCACCGGCAGCAACAGCACAGGAGGTGCAGGGCGTTGACGACGCAGTCCCCACCGATCACGCCGCGCCGTACGTATCTGATCGGCCGGGCCCGGCCGAACGCGATCATCGGCAAGAACCGCGAGACCGGCGAGATCGCGCTGATCATCGCCGGCGCGTTCCTCGGCATGATGAGCGGGCTGCTGGTCCCCGTCCTGTCCCTGCGGATCGTGCTGCTCATGGGCTTCCCGATGCTGGCCCTGATGGCGGTGTACGTCCCGTACAAGCACCGCACGTTCTACAAGTGGTTCGAGATCAACCGCAGTTACAAGCGCACCCTGCGCAACGGCACGACGTACCGCAGCGGCGCCATGGAGGCCGGCGTGCGCGGCGACGGCCGTGAGGTGGAGGTCGGCCCGCCGCCCGGCATCGGCCGCATCAACTGGCTCGCCGCCCCCTTCGGCCCCGACGAGATCGCCGTGCTCCTGCACGCCGACCGCCGGACCGTCACCGCCGCCATCGAGATCGAAGGCCCCGGCGTCGGCCTGCGCGACAGCGAGGACCAGGAAGCTCTGGTGGACCGTTTCGGCACGCTGCTCAAGCACGTGGCCAACGGCGACGGCTTCGTGACCCGCCTCCAGATGCTCGCCCGCACCCTCCCCGCCGACCCCGACGCCCACGCCAAGGACGTCGCCCAGCGCGGTGACGCGCACGCCCCGGGCTGGCTGAAGGACTCGTACGACCAGCTCCAGTCCATGGTCTCCACCTCCAGCGAGCAGCACCGCGCCTACCTCGTCGCCTGCATGCACTACTCCCGCGAGCTCGCCGCCGAGGCCAACGCCATGGCCCGCGCCGCCCGCCCCCACGGCGGCCGCAGGCTGGACCGCGACTCCGGTCTCGCCGTCGTCATGGCGCGCGAGCTGACCGACATCTGCGCGCGGCTCGCGGAGGCCGACATCCGGGTACGCCAGCCCCTCGGCCAGGGGCGGCTCGCCTCGCTCGTGCACTCCATGTACGACCCCGACCACCCCATCGACCACATCCAGGCCATGACCAAGCGCAACGCCTGGCCGGCCGAGCTGGACGCCATGGAGGCGACGTACCTCCAGGCCAAGACGCGCGAGTCGTCCACCCGCGCGCCCTGGTGCCACGCCACGGCGTGGGTGAAGGAGTGGCCGATGACGCCGGTCGGCGTCAACTTCCTCGCCCCGCTGCTCGTCCACACCCCGGACGTGATCCGTACGGTCGCCGTGACCATGGACCTCGAACCCACCGAGATCGCCATCGAGCGGATGCTGACGGAGAAGACCAACGACGAGGCCGAAGCCAGCCGTCAGGCCAAGATGAACCGCACCGTCGACCCGCGCGACATCGCCGCGCACGGCCGGCTCGACCAGCGGGGTGAAGATCTCGCGAGCGGCGCGGCGGGGGTCAACCTGGTCGGGTACATCACTGTGTCGTCGCGTTCGCCCGAGGCGCTGGCCCGCGACAAGCGGACCATCAGGGCCTCGGCGGGCAAGTCGTATCTGAAGCTGGAGTGGTGCGACCGCGAGCACCACCGGGCGTTCGTCAACACCCTGCCGTTCGCCACCGGTATCCGTCGTTAGCCGAGAGGGCAGACCCGCCATGCGAGATCCGCTGTCCGCCGTCACGGATGCCTTCACCAGCTTCCTCTTCGGAAAGGTCGAGACGACCAGACTTCCCGTCCGTACGTCGACGGGCCAGGCCCAGGCCGTCTACCTGCCCACCGCCGCCCCGGGCCTCGGCGACTCGGGCGTGATCATCGGCCGCGAGGTCTACAGCGGCAAGGGGTACATCTACGACCCCTTCCAGCTGTACGGGCAGCAGCTCCCGGCGCCGCACTGGCTGGTCCTCGGCGAGTCCGGCAACGGCAAGTCGGCGCTGGAGAAGACGTACGTACTGCGGCAACTCCGCTTCAAGGACCGCCAGGTGGTCGTCCTCGACGCGCAGGGCGAGGACGGCGTGGGCGAGTGGAACCTGATCGCGGAGGAGCTGGGGATAACTCCCATCCGGCTCGACCCGACGGCGGCCCTCAACGACGGCATCCGCCTCAATCCCCTCGACCCGTCGATCACCACCACGGGGCAGCTCGCCCTGCTCCGTACGATCATCGAGGTCGCGATGGGGCACGGCCTCGACGAGCGGTCCGGCTTCGCGCTCAAGGTCGCCCACGCGTACGTGAACGAGACGATCGTCGACCGGCAGCCGGTCCTGACGGACATCGTCGAGCAACTGCGCCACCCGGAGCCGGAGTCGGCCGAGGCGATGAACGTCGACCTGGACGACGTACGGGCCTGGGGCCTGGACGTCGCCCTCGTGCTGGACCGCCTCGTCGACGGTGACCTGCGGGGCATGTTCGACGGCCCGACGACGGTCGGCATCGACCTGGACGCCCCGCTGATCGTCTTCGACCTGTCCCACATCGACCGGAACTCGATCGCGATGCCGATCCTGATGGCGATCGTGGGCGTGTGGCTGGAACACACCTGGATCCGGCCGGACCGCAAGAAGCGCATCTTCCTGGTGGAGGAGGCGTGGCACATCATCAACAGCCCGTTCGTCGCGCAGCTCTTCCAGCGCCTGCTGAAGTTCGGCCGCCGGCTCGGCCTGTCCTTCGTCGCGGTCGTCCACCACCTCTCCGACGTGGTGGACGGGGCGGCGGCGAGAGAAGCCGCGGCGATCCTGAAGATGGCCTCGACCCGGACGATCTACGCCCAGAAGGCGGACGAGGCCCGGGCGACGGGACGGGTGCTCGGGCTGCCCCGCTGGGCGGTCGAGATCATCCCGACCCTGACGCCGGGCATCGCCGTGTGGGACGTGAACGGCAACGTCCAGGTCGTCAAACACCTGATCACGGAGGCCGAACGCCCCCTCGTCTTCACGGACCGCGCGATGACGGAGACCTCGGCGGAGATGCTCTCCGACGACCTGCGAGCCGCGGAGTGGGAGGCGGAGCAGCGGGCGGCCCTCATCGAGCAGCAGATGAACGAGTCCTCGTCCTCGGAATCGACGGTCGCCTGACATGAGACAGCACCACACCGGGCAGCAGGGACACCACCAGCAGGGCGAACGCGGCATCCCCGATTCGCTGCTGGTGGGCCTGCTGGCGTTCCTGCTGGGCCTGACGATCCTGGCGTGGCTGGCGACGGGCCTGGCGGGCCTGTTCGCCCACGGCGCGTGGCCGGAAGGCGTCACCTTCACCCGTACGCCGCTCGCCCTGCGCCACCTGATGGGCGCGCCCCAGGACATCCCGGCCGCCTGGCCGGACACACCGCCCGGCCAGCTGTCGGGGTACGGCCTGTTCTGGGGCCTGCTCATCGGCGAGCTCATGGTCCTCGGCGTACTGACGATCTTCGTACTCGGCGTACTGGCCCGCCTGAAGGCCCAGCGCGAGACGGCGAGGGCAAAGGCCAGGGCGACGAGGGACGCCGCCCTGACCCCGGAGGGTCCCGCACCCGCCACCCCGAGCCCGTACGAAAGCGCCCCGCACGGCGGCGCCTCCGCGCACGGACCGGGCACGCAGGGAGCGGCCACGCAGGGACCGGTCCCGTACGCGCCGGGCCCTCCGGGTCCGGGTCCGTACATGCCGGGTACGTACGCCACAGCCGGCGCACCGCCCGGCCACGAGGGTCATGAACCGTACGAGGGTCACGGTCCGCCCGAGAGCCACGGGCTGTACGGAGCCACGCCGCACCCGGCGGCAGGCACCGCCGCAGGGCCGGTGGCAGCAGAGCACCGCCGTACGGCGGCTCCTCACGCAGGGCCGCCACCCGGGACGTACGCGGACCCGGCCCGAGCCGCGCACGGAGCGGGACCGAGCGCGGGTGCGGGTGCGAGCCCCGGCCTGTGGCCCGCCACCCATGCGGGCCCCCCGCAGCCAACTGCCGCAGGCGCGGGCTCCGCTCCCCTGCCGGAAACCCTCGGCAACTCCCCGCAGCGCGCCGAACTTCCCCGTGCCCACGCCCCGCAGCCGGCGCCGCTTTCGGCCGCCCGCACCCCCCGCCTCCTCTACGGCGACCCCGCGGCGCGCAGGCCCAGCGCCGTGCAGGCCGTGCTCGACGCGGAGGGCCCCGCGCTCGTCGTCACGTCGGACCCCGCCGTGTGGGCCGAGACCAAGGACGCGCGGGCCAAGCTCGGCCCCGTCCTCGTCTACGACCCGTGTCACCTCTGCGACACCCCCGCCCGCCTCCACTGGTCCCCGACCGCCGGCTGCGACCGCCCCGACGTGGCCGCCGCCCGGGCCGTGGCGCTGCTCGCGCCGATACGGCCCCAGGCCCGGCTCGACACGGCGATGGCCGACACCGCGGAGACCCTGCTGAGCGGCTGGCTGCACGCCGCCGCCGTGGACGGCCGCCCCTTCCGTCAGGTGCACCGCTGGGCACAGGGCCACAGCGCCCACGAGCCGGTACGAATCCTCCGTACGCACCCCAAGGCGTCCGGCGGAGCCGCGGGGCTCCTCGAGTCAGCGCTCACCGCGTACCCGGAACGCCGGCAGATCGCCCAGGAGTTGACGGTGCGGGCACTCGCCGCGCTGTCGTCCGTCCACATTCGCGAGGCCTGCACACCCAATCGAACTGATTCGGTCACCTTGGAGTCATTCGTGGCTGAAGGGGGCACCCTTTATGTGGTGGGTGAAGCAATCGAGGATCCCAAGTCGCGCCCCGGAGCGATGCCTCTGCTCACCGCACTCACCTCAAGCGTGGTCGAGCACGGCCGCCGCATGGCCGCACGGTCATCCGACGGTCGGCTCGACCCACCAATGACGTTCGTCCTGGACGACGTCGCGGCGGTGGCTCCGCTTCCCCAGCTTCCCGAGCTGCTGTCGGCCGGTCAGGACCAGGGCCTGCCGACCCTGGTCCTGCTCCGCTCCCAGGAGCAGGGCAGAGCCCGCTGGCCGGATCACGCCCTGGCCCCCTGACCACCGATCAGTCGGAACTCCGAGGCGCGGCCGGCATCCGCTCCACGGCCATCTCGTGCTCCATGGCCGACGGGTCGCCCGGCATGGCCACGACCGTGCCACTCCGTACGAAGCCCGCCTTGGCATACAGCGCTGCCGCCCGCGCGTTGCGCTCGTGCACGTACAGCCGCACCCGCTCGACCCGGGGATCAGTCAGCCCCCAGGACCACTCCAGGGCAGCCCGGAGGAGCGCCACCGCGACGCCCGCACGACTGCCCCGCGCCTCGGGCCGCACGTACACACCGACCAGGTGGACCTGGTTCACTCCGGGCGCGCCTCCGAGAACCGCCTCCGAACCCGCCCGCTCCACGAGCCCGGTGACGGATCCCAGCCACCGCCCGTCCGGCGTCTCCGCGACGAACTGCCGCGCGCCGCCGCCTCCGGCGACCCTGGCCGTGCGCTCCTGCCAGAAGGAATCCGGCGCGGCCACCGCCTTCTCGTACGTCTCCAGGAAGGCAATGCCGGCCGCCGGGTCCCGCAGCGCGGCCAGCCTCAGCTCCTTCGCCCTGGCCCACTCTCTGACGTCGGCCACCGCTCGAATCACGTAATCCATCCGGCGATGCTCGCGCGTGCCGGCTCAGGAACCAAGGGGATTTCCGCAGCCTCGTCCGCTGCGACGAACAGCCCTGGAACGCAGAAAAGCCCCGCACCATGAATGGTGCGGGGCTTTCCCACAATGATTGTTCGGCGGCGTCCTACTCTCCCACAGGGTCCCCCCTGCAGT
>NZ_JBSGYQ010000090.1:0-21165 GCF_053610585.1 Streptomyces sp. NPDC054887
GCGTACGGTCCTACCAGCGGTGGTGCACCTGCGCGCGGACGCGCCGGTCGTACAGCTCGCGCACCGCGTCGAGCGTGGCCGGCGGCAGCGCGGGCGCGGCGGCCGCCGCCGCGTTCGCCCGTGCCTGCTCGGGCGACCGCGCGCCCGGGATCACACTGCTCACACCGGGCTGCTGGATGATCCAGCGCAGCGCCGTAGCGGCGGCCGTCGCGCCGGCGGGGGCGAGCGCGGCGAACTCGGCGGCGGCCTCCACCCCCGTCTCGAAGTCGACCCCGGAGAACGTCTCGCCCTGGTCGAACGACTCGCCGTGGCGGTTGTACGTCCGGTGGTCGTCGCCCGCGAACACCGTCTCCTTGGTGTACTTGCCGGACAGCAGCCCCGACGCGAGGGGGACCCTGGCGATGACGCCCACCCCGGCCTCGGCGGCGGCCGGGAGCACCTCCTCCAGCGGCTTGAGGCGGAAGGGGTTCAGGATGATCTGGACGCTCGCCGTGCCCGGCCGCGCGATGGCGGTGAGCGCCTCGGCGCACGTCTCCACACTCACGCCGTACGCGGCGATCCGCTGCTCGGCCACCAGGGTGTCCAGCGCGTCGAAGACCGCGTCGGAGGAGTACACCGAGGACGGCGGGCAGTGCAGCTGCACCAGATCGAGCGTGTCCGCGCCGAGGTTCTCGCGGGACCGGTCGGTCCAGGCGCGGAAGTTGGCCAGGACGTAGTTCTCCGGCAGCTGGTCGACGAGGCGGCCCATCTTGGTGGCCACGAACACACCGGCGTCGGGCCGCTCGCGCAGATAGCGGCCGATCAGCCGCTCGCTGCGTCCGTCGCCGTACACGTCGGCCGTGTCGAGGAACGTCACACCCGACTCGACGGCCGCGTCCAGGACGTCGAGCGCGTCCTGTTCGCGCACGTCGCCCCAGTCGGCGCCGAGCTGCCACGTGCCGAGGCCGACCACGGAGACGTGGCGGCCGGTCCTGCCCAGAGTTCGTTGATCCATGAAATACATCCTAGGTCGGCTCGTCGGTGGTCACTCCACGCTCACTCGCCGGGAAAGCGCAGACCGACGAGTGCGCGGACCGTGTCCAGTGTTTCCATGACCTCCAGGCTTCCGCGCAACGGCACCAGCGGCGACTGCGTCAGCTTCTCCCGCAGGCAGCGCATCACCTCGCGCGCCTGCGGGACGTAACCGTGACCGGTCTGCGGGTCCGCGACGAGTGTGCGCGGCTCCTGTCCGTCCCGCCGCACGATCGCGGTCCGGGGGTTGTAGAAGTCGGCGGGCAGCTCGATCCGGCCCTCGGTGCCGTGCACGACGGCGCCGCGCGCGCTCTCGGCGGTCAGCGAGCAGGAGAGGACGGCCATGGCCCCGGTGTCGTGGCCGAGGACCATCGCCGTGCTCTCGTCCACCCCGGTGTCGCCCAGGTCCGCCCAGGCCGCGACGTGGCGGGGCGGGCCCAGCAGCAGGTGGGCGAAGGACACGGGGTACGTACCGAGGTCGAGGAGGGCGCCGCCGCCGGCGGCGGGATCGCACAGCCTGTGCCCCGCGACGTACGGGACCCGCGCCCCGAAGTCGGCGTGCACGGAACGCACCTCGCCCACGACACCGTCGGCGATCAGCGAACACACGCGCCGGACCAGTGGGTTGAGGTAGGTCCACATGGCCTCCATCAGGAAGAGCGACTCGCGCTCCGCCAGCTCGACCATGGACGCGGCCTGGGCGCGGTTCAGAGCGAACGGCTTCTCGCACAGCACCGCCTTCCCGCCTTCGAGGCACGCGGTGGTCGCGGCGACGTGCTGGGCGTGCGGTGTGGCGACGTAGACGACGTCGATGTCCGGATCGGCCGCCAGCTCCCGCCAGCCGCCGTACGCGCGGGGTATGGCGTGCCGGTCGGCGAACAGGCGGGCGGACCGCTCGGAGCGCGACCCCACGGCGACCACCTCCGCGTCCGGGATCGCGGCCAGGTCCTCGGTGAAGGCGGCGGCCATGGGGCCGGTGGCGAGGATCCCCCAGCGGACCGGGCGTTCGGGCATGCGGAGTCTCCTGAGGTGCCGTGAAGAAGCAGGGAAGCGCCCGGTGGGAACGTTCCCACCGGCAGGTCGAAAGACTCACTCACGGCCCCACCGCTGTCAAGGGATCACGAGCCCGCCGCGCTCCGGCGGCCGCCGCCCCGGCGCGCGGCGACCGGGTCACGAGCCGCTGACGAGACGGGACATCAGACAGGCGGCCGTGATGGCACCGAGCAGCCGGACCTCGTCCCCGTCGCGCTCGATCACCGCGACCAGGGGGCTGCGCGTACGGGCCATCAGAGCCGCCACCTGGAGCAGACCCGCGTCCGGTCCGACCACCGGCGGCGCGTACGTGCGCGGCGGCAGCCACTCGGCGACCGTCAGCCCGGAGATCTTCTCCGTGACCTCGTCGAGGTGCCGGTCGTCGATCACGGACACGAGCAGCGGCTCCTCCAGCAGGTAGTCCGGCACGAGCTGCTTGATGAGCTGGGAGCCCGGAACGATGGCGTACGGCCGCTGATCGGAGTCGACCACGAGGAGCGCGGGCAGCCTCTTCCCGGCGAGCAGGCGGGCGGCGTCCACCGCGTCGGCGTCCACGGAGATGTGGGGGTACGTTTCCGCGAGATCTCGGGCGAGCATGGCCGTTCTCCTTGCCGGAGCGGAGCCCTACGGCCGTAAGGGCGGCGGCGTCACTGTGCCGTGGAGCTGTGGGGCGGAGTGGGCACCGTGGCGGCGCCGCCGGCGCGGACCGCCGCCACCACGGCGTCGTGCAGGTTCCGGCTGTCCGCCTCGGAGGGGGACGGCACGGGACTGCCCGACATCGTGTACCAGTCCGACGATCCGCTGTACTGCACGGCGATCCGCGCCTCGCCGTCGGCCCATGTGGTGTGCACCGTCAGGTCACCGGTCAGCACGCCCACCTCTTCGGTGAGCACCCCGCCGCGGCCCGTCAGCACACCGAGCGTCGTCCATGAAGCCCAGTCCATGTTTCCAAGTCTCGCATTTGTGGCCGCATCCGCGACCGGCGTAGGGACGGCCGGAAAGCGCGGCCCGGTCAGCTCCCGTCCCGCTCCTCCGGGTGCGCCCGGTCCTCGTGCTCCCCCGACCGCTCGCCGGGCCCTTCCGTCCCTTCCGGGGACTTCCGCTCCCGCTCACGGGCTCGACGCTTCTCCTCCTCCAGTTGCCTGCGGACGTCTTCCGGCTTCTCTCCGAGCTGGTTCATTTCGCGCACTCCGCGGTCGGTACGGCGTCGTCTCGCGGCCAGGCTCACACAGCCCCGCCGCACCCGCACCCGCACGCCGGCGCCCGCGCCGCGACCCGCCCGTCCGCACCGGCCGTTCGGCCCTCCGGGCAGGCGGACGGCCGGGGTGGTCGATAGCCTGATCGGGAGACCCAGGACACCGACGGATCGAGGGAGCCGACCGTCCGGCCGGATCAGGACCGATGAGATGCCGATCTCGGGGGTGCGTGTGCGCATGGCTCGCAGCAACGAGGATCCCCTCGACGCAGGCAACGCCGCCGGGCTGCTGGTGGACGGTGCCGGGACGATCCTCGGCTGCACACCGGCGGCCGAGACGCTGCTGGAACGGACGACCGAGGAACTGTGCGGCCGACGCCTCCAGGACCTGCTCGCCGACCCCGGCCGCTGGCCCGAGATCATGGCGCGGCGCAGCGGCCCGGTGTGGGAGGGCCGTGTCCTGGTGCGCGAGGGCGGCGGACGCGAGGCGGACATCGTCTTCCGCGTCCTGCCGCTGGAACCCGAGCAGCCCGACCGGCGCGCGTCGCGCTTCTTCCTCCTGGTGGCGCCCTGGCCCCTGATGGTGAGGTGGCGCCAGGACCACGCCTTCATGCAGGAGCTGTTCCTCCAGGAGCGCGTCGGGTTCGCCATGTTCGACCGCGACCTGCGCCTGGTGCGGACGAACACCCAGATCCTCCCGTACACGGGCCTGCCCGACGACCTGGGCGGCCTGCGCCTGGAGGAGTTCCTGTGGCCCGAGGACGCGCGGGTGATCGAGGAGCGGCTGCGCGAGGTGCTCTCCACCGGGACGCCGCTGGTGTCGATGGACGCCCTCGTACGGACCAGGATCGACCCGGGAACGGGCCGCATCATGGCGCTGTCCGCGTTCCGGCTCCAGGAACCGGACGGGCGGGTCATGGGCGTCACCGCCCTGTTCACCGACGTCACGGAGCAGCGCGGCGCCCAGGAGCGCCTCGACCTCCTGCACCGCGCCACCGCCGTGCTGGGCAACTCTCTGTCCGTCCCCGAGACCACACAGGACCTCGCCGACGTGCTGGTGCCCGTACTGGCCGACCTGGCCGCCGTCGACATCGCCGAAGCGGTGTTCGCCCACGAGGAGCCGGGGCCCGCCCACCAGCGGCACCACGTCCTGCGCAGATCGGCCGTGGCGGGGGCCGGCCTGGAGACGGCGCCGCTGCTGGGCGCCTCCGTACGGGTCGACATCAGCGAGGCCCTGAGAGGCCACCGCTGGCCCCGACGCGCCGGCGACGGGCCGGACGGCGGCGACGGTGCGCCCGGCCCCATGCCCCCTCCCGTGCCCGGCGCCGATGCGCGCTCCGGGATGAGCGCACCCCTGCGGGCCCGCGGCCGGCTCCTCGGCCGGGTCACCGTGTGGCGCACCGGCAACCGCCGCCCCTTCGGCGCCGACGACCTGGCCCTCCTGGAGGAGGTCGCCTCCCGCGCCGCCCTGGTGGTGGACAACGCGCGCCGGTACGCCCGCGAACGCCACGCGTCGGTGAGCCTCCAGCGCAGCCTGCTGCCGCCCACGACCACCGAGACGGCCGCCGTCCACAGCGCCAGCGTCTACTGCCCCACGGACACGGCCGGGGGAGTGAGCGGGGACTGGTTCGACGTCATCCCCCTGTCGTCGGCGCGGGTCGCCCTCGTCGTCGGGGACGTCGTCGGCCACGGCCTCCAGGCCACGGCGATGATGGGGCGGTTGCGGACCGCCGTGCGCACCCTCGCCGACCTCGACCTCGAACCCGACGAACTGCTCACCCACCTCGACGACCTCGTCTCGCAGCTCACGGTCGAGAACGGTTTCGAGGACGGCGCGACCGCCACCGGACCGCGCAGCGCCTACGACACGTTCGGCGCCACCTGCCTGTACGTCACCTACGACCCGGTGTCCCGGCAGTGCGCGATGGCGAGCGCCGGGCACCCGCCGCCGGCCCTGCTGGCCCCCGACGGCACCGCCCGCTATGTCGACGTCAGCCCGGGACCGCCGCTCGGCGTCGGCGGACTGCCCTTCGAGCCCGTGGAGATCGAGGTCGAACCGGGCAGCGTACTGGCGCTCTACACCGACGGCCTGGTCGAGCGGCCCCGCGCCGACCTCGACGAGGGCATGGCGGCCCTGCGCACCCGGCTGACCACCGCGGGCGCCCTCGACCGCCCGCTCCCGGACGTCGGCCGGGAGGTGGTGGCGGACCTCGCGCCGAGCCCGCTGTCGGACGATGTGACACTGCTGCTCGCCCGCACCCGGGGGGTGTCCCCGGAGCACAGTGCGCGGTGGGTCCTGGAGCCCGATCCGGCGGTGGTGTCGGACGCCCGCGCGCTGGTGGTGCGCCAGCTGACCCGGTGGGGCCTGGACGAACTCGCCTTCACCACCGAGCTGGTGGCCAGCGAGCTCGTCACCAACGCCATCCGCTACGCGGGCGGAGGCCCCGTCGAACTCCGGCTCATCCGTACGTCGACACTCATCTGCGAGGTGTCCGACCCCAGCAGTACGCAGCCCAGGATGCGACGCGCACGGGCCACAGAGGAGGGCGGGCGCGGCCTGTTCCTGATCGCGCAGCTCACCGAGCGGTGGGGCAGCCGGTACACCCGCCACGGGAAGACCATCTGGACGGAACAGCCCCTGCCGCGCTCCCCATGAGGGCGGATCGTCCCGTGTCCGGTGTGGCGGTGGTCCGGCCGGGTACCCGGCTGCCCGCACAACGATCACACCCCCGAGGAAGGGAGCAGCGCATGTCCGAGGAAACCGCGCGCGGCGACGACGTGTACCAGCCCGTCCACTCCGACGCGCAGAACAGGCCGAACGACGACCTCGACCTCGAGAACGTGATCGGAGAGCGCGACCTCGACGACATGCTGGACGAGGGGTATTCGCCGCCGGAGCGGGCCCTGGGAGCGACGAAGTACGGCACCACGGGCCGGGAACAGCGCGAGGGTGAGTCCCTCGACCAGCGTCTGGCGCAGGAGACCCCCGACGTGCGGCCGCCGGACGGCGACGAGGTGGGGGACCTGCCGGACGGCGAGGGTGAACCCCTGGCGGAGCAGGCCGCCGACGCCCGTGCGGGGCGCATCGCCCCGGTGCTGGAGGAGGCGCCGCCGCGCAGCATCGGCGTAGTGGGGCGGGACGTCGGTGTCGACGGCGGCGCGGCGTCGGCCGAGGAGGCGGCGATGCACGTCGAACGCACCGAGGGCGACGACGCGTTGTAGCACCGGTGGCATGCATGTCACACCATGCGCCGGCGCAGGTAGGTGTCACCGCGGGAAAACACCGCACCGAGTGAAACCGGGAACCCTGCTCGACTGCGTACGCAGGGGCGATGCCGAATCGTGGCACGCACGTGGTTCTGCGCGCACCACGGATGTGAGTACCATCCGCCCCCAACAGTCGTGCAAGGAAAGTGAGCTGTCATGGCAGAGGACAATCCCACGCTCCAGGCCCAGTACGCCGGCCAGGTCGACGCCGACCTGGCGCGCAACACCGCCGAACAAGAACGTGTCCGGTCCGAGGTCGACGCTCTGCGCCACCGGCTCGAGGCGCTGGAGAAGGACCACGAACTGCTGGTGAGCATGCGCGCGGCCCTGGGCGCACCGCCGGTGAAGAAGGCCCGGGCGGCGAAGGCGGGCGCACCCGCGGCCAAGGTGCCGCGGGCCCGGCGCGCCAAGCCCGCTACCGGCGACGGCAAGGGCACCCGCGCGACGGCGCGGCCCGACACCGCGGCCGGGGCGGGCAGGACCACCACCCCGCCGCTGCGCGAACTCGTCGTCGCGGTCCTCGCCAAGCACGACGAACCGCGGTCGGCGGCCGAGGTCGCCAAGGAACTGGCGGAGGCACACCCCGGACGCAAGCTCGGTGTCACCGTGGTCCGCAACGCGCTGGAGGCGTCGGTCGCGAAGAACCAGAGCGAACGGTCCAAGCAGCAGAAGTCGGTGTACTACCGGGCCGTCAAGAACGACGGCGCGACGGAGCAGCCGGCCGCGGCCGGCTCCGGGACCGGCGCGTAACGGCCCGCGCCGCGACCGCATGGAATCGAACACGCGCTGAACATGCCGTCCCCATCGTGCGTATTACGGGCTACCCGCGCCCGAGCCAGGTGTGGTGAAACGTCTCTGTGTCGACGACAGGAGCGGACATGACGGATCGTGTGGAATCGATGATGCAAGGTCTCCCCGGCGGCGGGGCCGAACTCTCGGTGGTGCTGACCCTGCGGTGGGACGACGTCGCCGCGCTCGGCCGCGAGGCGAGCCGCCTGGCGGAGCAGCGCGGGGCGCCCGTGACGCTCGACGAGGCCGCAAGCCACCGGCTCCGCACCTGGTCGTCCGTGGCGAACGCCCCGGACGAGCGCAAGGGCACGGTGTCCCCACCGGGCCCGCCGCCCGCCGCCCTCACCGGCACGTCCGCGGCGGACCGGTCCCGGCCGCACGTGGGGCACCTGAGCGAGACCGCCCCGGTGGCGTCCATCCCCTCGCACGCCGCCCACGCGGCACAGACCCCCGTGGGGGCGGGCACCACGGCCCAGCGGTGAACACCGCCCGTCCGCACGGCAGTCGTCGGCGGTGGGGCGCCCGCACGCACGAGCCGGAGGAAGGGGCCGGCGTCCCGGACGGGGACGCCGGCCCCTTCGGCGTACTCCCGGCGGGCGTGCGCCGCGAGGGACGCGGTGCCGGGGCCCCGCCTACCGGGCGTCGGCCACCGTCGCCGCACCGTCCCCTCGCGGTGTCACCGCGGCCATGTACGACGACCACACCCGCAGCGGCAGGAAGTCGCCCCGCTCCGTGTCCGGTCCACCCACGCCCGAGACCGGCAGCAGGGCCGCCTCACCCGGCCTGGTACGGAAGACGGTCACCGCGGTCGACAGCTCACCGGTGTAGCCGACGAACCACGCGGCCCGGACCCGGTCGTCCCCGCCGGTCCGGCCGGCGGCGACCGGAGCCAGCGCGCGCAGTGTGTCCGGCGCCAGGGCGTCCACGGCGACGTCCCGCATCGCCCGCCCCACCTCGCGGGCGACCCCGGTGTCCAGGACCTGCCTGCCGGGGGGCCGCTCCAGGCCGTCGAGGGGCGTGCCCCGGTAGGTGACCGCGGTGACCGAGTACGGGTCCGTACGCCGGCCGTCCTGTGCGAAGGTGGCGTACGCGTCGGCCATGCGGATGGCGCTGGGGGTGGACGTGCCGTCGGAGAAGCGGCGTTCCAGCGGCCCCATGCTCTGCGGCAGCAGGCCCGTACCCACCGCCAGATCGCGCACCCGCGCCAGGCCGACGTCCTCACCGAGGCGGCTGTAGACGCCGTCGCCGTCCCGCACCAGCGCCTCGCGCAGTGTGGCCGGACCGGCGGCGAACGGCAGCACGCCGCGCCCGAACGGGACGGTGCCGGGCCCCTGTTCACGCGGCGGCAACGGCGTCCCGGAGGTCAGCGCGCCCGTCCCGTCGTAGAAGCTGTCGGCGGTCACCGGCAGCGGGGCCGGGACGCCCTCGGCCGGGCGGACACCGTGCTGGAGGGCCGCCGCCAGGACGAAGGGTCTGAAGGCCGAACCGACCGGCACACCCGCCGTGTCGGCGTTGTTGGTGAAGTGCTCGGTCGCGTCCGGCCCGCCGTACAGCGCCAGCACCGCCCCGTCGTCGGGACGGACCGAAGCGGCGCCGACCTGGACGTGCCGGTCGGCGCTCCGCCGTCCGGGATCCAGCGCCCGCGCCGTGACGTCCTCGACGGTCCGCCGCAGCCGGTCCACCTTGTCCTTGTCGAACGTGGTGCGGATCCGGTAGCCGCCCCGTCCGAGGTCCGCGGCGGTCAGCCCGGTGCGTTTCGCGATGTACTTGTTCGCCACGTCCACCAGGTAACCGGTCTGTCCCGACAGGCCGGTGGACACGAGCTGCGCGCGGGGCTCCGGGAACTCGGTGTACGTGGCCCGCTCCTGTCGCGACATGAGCCCGAGCTCCACCTGCCGGTCCAGGACGTACCGCCACCGCGCCTCGGCCCGGCGGTGGTTCGCCTCGCTCAGGGACGGGTCGTAGTCCTGCGCTCCCTTGAGCAGGGCGGCCAGCAGCGCGCTGCGGGCCGGGTCGAGGTTCCTGGCGTCCGTGCCGTAGTAGGCCCTGGCGGCGGCCTGCACACCGTAGGCGTTGCGTCCGAACCAGCTGGTGTTGAGGTAGCCCTGGAGGATCTCCTGCTTGGAGAGCGACCGGGACAGTTTCACGGACAGGCACAGCTCCCGCAGCTTGCGGTCCAGGGTCTGCTCCGGTGTCAGGTACGTGTTCTTGACGTACTGCTGGGTGATGGTGGAGCCGCCCTGGACGTCCCCTCCGCGTGCCATGTTGACCACGGCCCGGCCCACGCCCGCGACGGAGAAGCCGGGGTCGCTGTAGAAGTCGGCGTTCTCCGCCGCGATCACCGCGTTCTGGAGGGCGGGCGGGATGTCGGACAGCGGGACGTTCTGCCGGTTGACCGCCCCGACGCTCGCCATCTGCGTGCCGTCGGCCCAGTAGTAGACGGTGGCCTCGGCCCGCGCGGTGGCGTTCACGTCCTCGATCCGCACCGTGGAGTAGACGTACCCGAAGAGGGCGGCGACCGTGCCGAAGAGGAGCAGGAGCAGACCGAGCGACTGGCGCCACGACGGCACGAGACGGGCCGGGCCGCGCCGGCCCCGGCGGGGGTAGTCGACCCACGGCCGCCGGCCGCCGCCCCGGGACCGGCGCGCCGCCGCCCCCGCATCTCGTCCCGTTCGACGCATCACAGACGCTCGCCCCGTTTCTCCACGATCCCGGTCACTCCGACGCCCCCTACTACGCGCCCGGCCCGTTCCCCGTTCAGGGGCGTTCGCGGGCCGGCCGCGCCAGCCAGGACGCGACGGCCGCCGCGATCGGCTGGCCCGTCTCCAGCTCGACGAAGCCGAACTGCCCGCCCTGGTTGCACTCCAGGAACCACCACACGTCCTCGGCGTCCTCGGCGAAGTCGAACGCCGCGTACGCGAGCCCGGCGAGACCGGTGTACTCGTGCACGGCGCGCGCGATGCCGCCGGGTACGCCGACGGGCTCCCACGGGCTCGCGTGGTCGCCGAACCGCCCGTCGACCTGCCCGGGCGCAGCGGCCTTGCGGGCGGCGAACAGCCGGCCGCCGACGCTCGTCAACCGGATGTCGGCCCGCTTGGGCACGTACCGCTGAAGCAGCGTGGGGCAGGCCGCGACGGCGCCGAAGTCCGTGCCCGGCTCGACGAGCGCGGTGGGCAGGGTGATCCCGGGATCACCGCGCGGCGGCCCCGAGAGCGACTTCACCACGACCCTCCCGTACTGTGCCGCGAACTGCTCGGCCACCCGCGGAAAGGTCGTGACGACGGTGGGCGGCACGGCGAAGCCGCTCTGCTGGGCGCACCGCAGCTGCCAGGGCTTGAGGCGGGCCTGTTCCGCCCGGCGGGGATGGTTCATCCAGCGCGCGGCACTGGCGTACAGCGCGCCGTACAGCGCCTGCCCGGTCTCGGCGGTGAGCCACTGCGACGGCTCCGGCGCGTGCGCCGCGGGCTCGCCCGGGCGGCGTACCCAGACGGAGCGCAGGGCCTCGGAACCGACCACGCGCCCGTCCGCCGACAAGTGGCAGTGGAAGTCGCCCCGCACGTACTCGGCCGACAGGCCGACCGTGCCGGGAAGGTCCGCCGGGTCCAGCCGGACCAGAGGGACGCCAAGGGCGTGCAGTTCGGCCACCACCATGTCGGCGGTGACGTCCTGCGGGCAGGTCAGGATCAGTACGGTCATCGAAGGCCGCCGGGAGCGGTCAGTCGTCGAAGTGCGTCTGGGAACCGGCTGTCGACGTCGTGGTGCCGACGGTCAGGAGCAGCGCCCGGTCGTCGATGGCGGGACGCCCGTCGGGCAGCAGGTTCAGCTGGAGGGCGCTGCTGTAGCCGTAGGGAACCGGGACGTCCGGCGCCGGGCTCGGCTCGGCGTAGTTCAGCACGAACGGTCGCATGGAACGGGCTCCTCGTTGCCTGATCATCGGGCGTACACGGGGCAGTACGCACGGACCGGCGCGGAAGTTCAGCGTCAGCGGTGTGACGCGCGTCAACCCGGCCCCGTCAACCCCCCGTGACCGTGAGCCCCGTGAGCCGGTCGGGCCGGGGTCCTACGCCGCGGCTGCGCCCACCGCAGCGAGAGGAAGCCGTCGGAGCCCGGCCCGCGCTCCAGCCGGGTCCCGAAGTCCCGCCCGGCGCTCGTCAGGGTCTCGCACAGCCAGTCGCCCTCTGCCGCCGACGCCGGGCACAGTGTCATCCGGCGGGCCCGCAAGGGGGCGATCCGCAGCCCGGTCAGCTCGCCCGTACGGACGTCCAGCGACGGGAAGTACAGCAGGCGCAGGTCGTCCCGGTACCGCTCGTGGCCCCGGATTCCCTCGTAGTCGTCGACGAGGTCGCCGCAGCCGTACAGGACGAGTCTGCCCCGGTACACCTCGACCGGGCGCGGATGGTGCGAGGAGTGACCGTGCACGACGTCCACTCCGCCGTCGACGAGCCGCCGCGCGAAGGACCTCTGGGCCGGCGGGACGGCGTAACCCCAGTTCGATCCCCAGTGGATCGACACGACCGTCAGGTCTCCGTCCCGCCGTACGGCCCGCAGCCGCCGCACGAGCGCGTCGGCCCCGCGGAGGGACAGGTCGGGTACGAAGTCGACGCCCGGCCGGTGCTCCCCGGCCGCCCACTGCGCCGGTACGCCACTGGACGCGGCGCCGCACGACAGCACGAGCACCCGCCCGCCCCCCGGCGTGGCGACGGCCGCAGGCCGCCGCGCCCGCGCCGCGTCCCGGCCCGCGCCGGCGTACCGCAGCCCGGCGGCGCTCAGGACGTCCAGCGTCTCCTCCAGGCCGTGGCGGCCGAAGTCCAGGACGTGGTTGTTGGCGAGCGCGCACACGTCGGGCCGGGCCGCCGTCAGGCACACGACGTTGTCGGGGTGCATCCGGTAGTTGACGGCCTTGCCGGGGGCGAAGTCGTCGCTCGTCGTGACGCTCGTCTCCAGGTTCACGACCCTGGCGTCGGGCGCCACCGCCTCCATCGCGGCCAGCGCCGCGCCCCACGGCCAGGCCGGGTCCACGGGCGAGGGGACCGGGCCGTTGACGGCCTCCGCCAGCGCCACGTAGTCACGGGCGTCGTGGACGTACCCCTCACGCAGCGCCGGGTCGCCGGGGTGCGGAAGGATCTGGTCGACGCCCCGGCCCGTCATCACGTCGCCGCTCAGCATGAGCGTGACGGAATCCCGGCCCATACGCCCCATTCTCCCACGGGGCTCGTCGGCGCCCGTGGCCCTCCTACTGCTCCGGGTAGGGAGGCTGCTGCGCGGGAGCCTGCTGGACGGGGGGCTGCTGGGCGTACGGATTCGCGGCGTACGGGGGCTGGTTGGGGTACAGCTGGACCGGGGGGTGCGGCTGCGCGGGGTACTGCGGGGGCTGGTGCGGGTAACCGCCGTGACCGGCCGCCGCGCCGCCGCCTCGGCGGTTGCGCCCGGCCACGACGAGCGTGACGACGAGGCCGACGACCACTGCGAGCACGATTGCCGCACCGATGGTGATCAGCATTCCCATGGCCTGTTTCCATCCTGAAGTCGCTGGTGGGAGGGGTGGCATCAGTGTGGCCGGGACCGATCGCCCCGGCCGCTGCCGCCGTTCAGCGTACGGGATCGGCGTACGCGGGAACTCCGCCGGGAAGCGGTGCGGCCCTCTCCCCGAGCGCCTCAGCGCCGGTACAGGCCGACCAGCGCGCCTTCGGCCAAGTGCCGCCCGGCCACCGCCGCGTGCACCTCCTCGGCGCCGGCCTCCTCGGGCAGCTCGACGGGCTCCGGCAGCGCGTACAGGCGGAAGACGTACCGGTGGGCCCGGTCGCCGGGCGGCGGAAGCGGGCCGCCCCAGCCGGACTCCCCGAACCCGTTCATCAAGGGCTGTCCGCCCTCGGGAGTCCGCCCCTCCTCCACCCCGCCGGCCGCCGGGTCGATGCCCGTGACGAGCCAGTGCACGAACGTCCCCGAGGGCGCGTCCGGGTCCTCGCACAGCAGCAGCAGCTCCGTGGCGCCCTGCGGCACCCCCGACCACGACAGGTCGGGGGAGACGTCGTCACCCTCCTTGGCGTAGCGGCGCGGAATGGTCGCGCCGTCGTCGAACGCCGAACTCCTGAGCTCGATAGCGGCCATGCACGAAGTGCTACCCCGCGGCGACGGGCGCCCGCCGCCCGGGCCGGCAAGATGCACCGACTGGCGCAGCGGCGGGAGCTACCCCTGGGGGCCGCCCGGCAGGGGCCCCGCGACCGCCGCCTGCGCGGGCCGCAGGAGGTGGCCGCCGACCCGGTAGCCGGGCCGCAGGATCGCCGTGCAGGTGGGGCGCTCGACCGTGTCACTGCGGCGGTACGACACGGCCTCGTGCACGAACGGATCGAAGGGGTCGCCCACCGCGCCGAACGACTCCAGCCCCAGGGCCGCCAGTTCCGAACGGAGCTCCCGGGCGACACGCTCGAAGCCGCCGGTCACCTCGCCCTGCTCGGCGGCCCCGGCGAGGGCGTCGAGCACCGGCAGAAGCCGTTCCAGCACGTTGGCCACGGCGATCTCGCGGACCGCGAGGCGGTCGCGGCGCACGCGCTTGCGGTAGTTGTCGTACTCGGCCTTCAGCCGTTGCAGGTCGGCGGTGCGCTCCCGCAGCCGTGCGCCGAGCGCTTCCTCGCGGGACGCGTGGGGCGGGTCGTCCGCGCCGCCGCCCGGGGGCGCGCCGGCCACCCGCTCGGTGCGTACCTCTCCGCGTTCCGCCGAGCGCACCGGGAAGGCCGCCGGAGCGCCGGCGCCGTGCCGCCCGTCCCGGACCAGCTCCAGCAACGGCACACGGCGGCGGCCGCCACCGCCGGTCGGGCGCTTCATCCCGCGCCTCCCTTTTGCTTGTCGTCGTCGACGATCTCCGCGTCCACGACGTCCTCCTCGCCGTGCGCACGGGCCCCGCCGTCGTCCGCGCCGCCCGCGGACCCGCCGGACGCCGGGCCCTGGCCCTGCGCGTCGGCGTACATGGCCTGGCCGAGCTTCTGCGAGACGGCCGCGACCTTCTCGGTGGCGGTGCGGATCTCCGCGGTGTCCTCCCCCTTGAGCCTGTCCTTCAGCTCGGTCACGGCGGTCTCGACCTCGGTCTTGACGTCACCCGGGACCTTGTCCTCGTTGTCCTTGAGGAACTTCTCCGTCTGGTAGACGAGCTGCTCGGCCCGGTTGCGGGTCTCGGCGGCCTCGCGGCGCCTGTGGTCGTCCTCCGCGTACTGCTCGGCGTCGCGGACCATGCGCTCGATGTCGTCCTTCGCCAGCGACGAACCGCCGGTGACGGTCATCCGCTGCTCGCGCCCGGTGCCGAGGTCCTTCGCGGTCACGTGCATGATGCCGTTGGCGTCGATGTCGAAGGTCACCTCGATCTGGGGGAGGCCGCGCGGGGCCGGCGGCAGGCCCGTCAGCTCGAACATGCCGAGCTTCTTGTTGTACGCCGCGATCTCCCGCTCCCCCTGGAAGACCTGGATCTGCACGGACGGCTGGTTGTCCTCGGCCGTCGTGAAGACCTCCGAGCGCTTGGTGGGGATCGTCGTGTTGCGCTCGATGAGCTTCGTCATGATGCCGCCCTTGGTCTCGATGCCCAGGGACAGGGGCGTGACGTCGAGCAGCAGGACGTCCTTGACCTCGCCCTTGAGGACACCGGCCTGGAGCGCCGCCCCCATCGCGACGACCTCGTCGGGGTTCACGCCCTTGTGCGGGTCCTTGCCGGTGAGCTCCCGCACCAGGTCGGTCACGGCCGGCATGCGGGTGGAGCCGCCCACGAGGATCACGTGGTCGATGTCGGAGACCTTGATCCGCGCGTCCTTGACCGCGTTGTGGAACGGAGCCCGGCACCGCTCCAGCAGGTCGGCGGTCAGCTGCTGGAACTGTGAGCGCGTGAGCTTCTCGTCCAGGTGCAGCGGCCCCTCGGCCGACGCGCTCAGGTACGGCAGGTTGATGGTGGTCTCGGTCGCCGCCGACAGCTCGATCTTGGCCCGCTCGGCGGTCTCCCGCAGCCGCTGCGTGGCCATCTTGTCCTTGGACAGGTCGATGCCGTACGCGTTCTTGAACTGCTTGGCCAGGTGGTCCACGATCCGCTGGTCCCAGTCGTCGCCGCCCAGATGCGTGTCGCCGTTGGTGGCCTTCACCTCGACCACGCCCTCGCCGATCTCCAGCAGCGACACGTCGAACGTGCCGCCGCCGAGGTCGAACACGAGGATCGTCTGGTCGTTCTCCTTGTCGAGCCCGTACGCGAGCGCCGCAGCCGTCGGCTCGTTGATGATCCGCAGCACGTTCAGGCCGGCGATCTCCCCGGCCTCCTTGGTCGCGGTGCGCTGGGAGTCGTTGAAGTACGCGGGCACCGTGACGACGGCGTCCGTGACGTCCTCGCCGAGATAGCTCTCCGCGTCCCGCTTGAGCTTCTGCAGGACGCGCGCGGAGATCTCCTGCGCGGTGTAGCGCTTGCCGTCGATGTCCCCGTGCTCGGGGAAACGCCACGAGGACTCGCCCACGTGGCGCTTGACCGACCGCGCCGTGCGCTCGATGTTCGTCACGGCCTGCCGCTTGGCGATCTCGCCCACGAGAACGTCGCCGCTCTTCGCGAAACCGACGACCGACGGCGTCGTACGGGCGCCCTCGGTGTTGGTGATGACCGTCGGCTCGCCGCCCTCCAGTACGCAGACCACCGAGTTCGTCGTACCCAGGTCGATACCCACTGCACGTGCCATTGCCTTCTCCTCACCCTGCTCACGCCGCTCACCCCGCGCTCCACCGGGTGGGGCCCGCGTACAGCGGCGGCCCACCCGGCCGCGGCGGGGGAGGGGGGTGGTGCGTCACGTTCACCGTGCGCGCGTCCGTGCCGTCGCTCCGGCCGGCGCGCGCCCCCGTGTCCCGGCTCCGGCCGAGCCGCGAGTCGTACGCCGCACGCAGCACGGGATCGCGCAGGATCCCGTAGGCGGCCACGACGTCCGCGAACCGGCTGTCCGCCGCCGGCCGGCCCGGGTGGGCGTCGGGGTGGAGCGCGCGCACGAGCCTGCGGTACGCCGAGGTGATCTGTCCGGCCGAAGCGGTCGGTTCCACGCCGAGTACCGCGTAGTGGTCATGTCGGCGACCGGACGGCCCCAGCCCTGCCACTGCGCTCACCTCCCCCGCTCTGACCTGCGGTTATGGAGGAAACCTGTATAAAATCCTGCATAGAACGCGCCGACGGGGTTGTCAAGACGCGCCGCGGGTGGACAGGACGTCCGGTCAGGGGTTTCCCTGGAGGAGCGAAACCGCCGGTCCACCCCGCACCGTGAGCACGAGGGGGCGCCGTGAACGACACGCTTCAGGTCGGTGTCCATGCCACCGGCCCCGGCACCTGCCGGATAACCCTGGCGGGCGACCTCGACGTCGTCGGCGCGCCGGACCTCAGACAGGCGGTCCAGGCGGCCGTGGCCGGCCATCGGCAGGTGCTGGTGGACTGCCGGAACCTGACATTCTGCGACTGCTCCGGGCTCAACGCGCTGCTGGGCGCCGCCCGCGCGGCGAAAACCGGTGGAGCCGACCTCCGGCTGTGCGCCGTACCGCGCTCGCTGGCCCGGCTGCTGCGTCTGTCCCACACCGGAGGCGCGTTCACGATCGATCAGGAGCCGGCCGAGGCGCGGTAACCGGCGGCGGCGCCCCCGCCGGTGTCCGCCCCGGGCGCGCCGCCATTCTGCCTCTTCTAGAACGCGCCGTAATTGACCTGCCACGTCGGCAGACCCATACGGCGCCACAGGGCTACCACCCGGTCGCGGTCGTCCAGCGACACCCGCACCGCGTACCGATGACGCACGTGCCGGTCGAACAGCTCGGCCTTCACGACGTCGTCGCGTCGCCCGTCGCCCGCCGGGCGCATCCACAGCTCGTCGTACGGCACCTCGTGCCGCCGCAGCCACGCCTCCGTCTGCGTCCTAAACTCCTCACTCCGCCCGGACAGCAGCACGATCACGTCGTTGTCGGCGCGCCGGAAGGAGTGCAGCGCCTGGCGGACCGAGACGTTCAGCAGGTCGACCTCGCAGCGCGTGAAGTCGTACGGCCCGCGGTCGCCGGTGAGCGCGAGCGTGCCGTCGATGTCGCACATCACCGCCACCGGCAGCGACGGGTCGGGCACGTACGGCTCGACGGGAGCCCGGTCGTTCAGCCACGCCTCGGTGAGCCGCCATCCGCCCCGCCTGGCCTGCGCGTGCCGGTCGGCCAGGATCCGGATGACCTCCTCGCCGACGCGCTTCTCCCGCGCGGAGTCGCGGCGTACGCACTCCTCGACCGGCACCTCCGTGAAGTCGTGCACGGTGAACGTGGCCAGACCGGCTACCGCCGCCTTCAGCCGCTTGGGGATGTGCGGTGTCATATGGGTGTTGTCCACCACCACGTCGAAACCGCCGTCGACGGCGGCCCGCACCGCGGCGTCCTGGATCTCCAGCACCGTCTGCTCGTGCGCCCACGACCTGCGCTCGGCCGCGGGAAGGTCGAGCATCGCCCGCAGGTCGTCGAGGTTGACCCGGCGCATCCGCCCGTCGGCCCGCGCCTGGAGCTCGCGCGCGGCGGTCGTCTTGCCCGAGGCGGGCAGTCCCGTCATGACGTGTACTACGGGCACGGGTCAGTTCTCCTCATCGGTCGTGAACGGGTCGGACGCCTCGGGCCGCACGGCACGCCACACGACGAGGTCCGTCGGACGGCCGTCGAGCCGCAGGAACATCGCGGCCCGGATCCGGGCGTCGGGCAGCACCTTGACCGCACGGGCGAACGCCCCCCGGTCCGCAGCGAGACGGGCGACCTTCTCGTACGCCTCGTCGATGGCGCGCTCCAGCGCCGCCGCCTCGGCCTCCAGGCGTGCGATCACCCCGCGCACCCAGGCGTCGAACTCGTCCGGCACCTGCTCCAGCAGCGCGTCCAATGGGCGTCCGCCCGCCGCCGTGACGCCGACGAGCTCGGCGCGCGAGCAACCCAGGCCCTGCGCCAGCCGCTTCGGGGACATCCCGGCGAACCGCTGGATGCCGTGGCTGCGCCAGATGTCCCGCTCCGTGACGCCCGTCATCACCTTGTGCAGACGTACGTACTCGGAGAGCTTGGCCTTCGCCCGCACCCCGGACGAGAAGCGCAGGACGAAGCCCTCGGCGTCGGTCCCCGAGGCCCGCCGGCCGCCGGGCATCGTATTGGACGAGGTCAGCGCCATCAGGTCGGCCAGGGGCATGGCGGGCCACACCGTGACCAGGGAACCGACGCCCTTCCAGGCCGTGCCCGCCTCGGCCATGGGTATCTCCGCTCCGTCACGGCCGAACGCGGCGAGGAGCACCAAGTCCCTGCGGTCGCCGTAGTCGACGACGATGCGGTTCTCCGGGTACACGATCTCCGCGAGGTACGTCACGCCGGGCGTCAGGGCCGACGTGTCCCGGTGGTCGAGCCGGCGCTGCGCCCACCTCGCCTGTGCGCTGATGAAGGAACCCTTGGACGCGACGCGCCACCGGCCCGCGTAGTGGAAGACCACCGCGAGGCTGCCGTCGACCTTGTCGTACACCTCGAACGGTTCGTCCGGCAGGGCGGGCGCGTACGGCTGACCCGACTCGTGCTCCCCGACGTTGAAGAACTTCGGCAGCGGCAGCGCGACGATCTCGCCCGTGGCGTCGTCGGCGACGAGCCCGCGGCACCGCGTGGTCACCTGGTTCCAGATCCGCTCGTACTGGCACGTCCGCGTGTACGTGTAGATGGACAGCGGCAGTTCGGGGTGCGGCTTGCGGGTGACGTGCCCGGCGTCGAGCGCCGCCGCCAACTCCCCCGGCGGCAACAGCTCTTCGAGAGTCAGGTGGACCTGGCTCATGGTTCCTCCCAGTTTCTGATGCGCCATTCTCTCGTGGGGGAGGCTCCGGCCGACAGCGAATAATCCGTCGTCAGGGGGTGTGCGGTACGCGTCGCACGGGTTCTTTCCGGCGCGTCGTGCCGACGCCGACGCGGACGACCGCCGTCGCCGCGGCCACCCGGAGGCCGAAGGGTTCACCGAGCACGACGGCGCCCAGCCCGACCGCGACGAGGGGCAGCAGACGGCCGACGGCGGCGGTGGGACGCGGCGTACGGCCGACGACGGCGGGCCGGCTCCTCACCGAGCACACTGCCGTCATGGGCCAGAACATCACCGAGGGGAGGCGGCCCTGGCCGGCATGGGGGCCGGACGCACCGGCAGGCCCGGCCGTCCGCCACTTCGTCCTTTCAACCCCTCGCTCGTCGCGCCCGCCCTGGCCCGGCGGCGCCGCGAGCGTCAGGGCGTTCGGATCGACCGCGAACTCATCGCTCCCGCAGGCTATGGCGGACTACGCCACCGCGCTGGGCCTCGTCGCCGGCGGCCCGGGTGTCGGGCTCGTACCCCGCCTGGGGGCGGCCCGCCGCCGTACCGGCGTCGTCTTGCGCGGGGTGCGGCGCCCCGAACCGGTCGGACGGTCCACGCGGCGGTACGGGAGGGCGCCCTGGCGCGGCCGGCCTTCCGCACCTGGCGCACGCCCTGGTGACCGGGGCGGCCGTCTACTGCGGCCCGGGCCCGGACGGAGGGCGCGGCGGTCGCCGCAGCACTCGGCCCCGCAGGGACGCGAACGCGGAAGCGAACCGGCCCGCGTACGCCGGCCGGCGCCGGCCGCCCCGAGTCCACAGGATGGCGCCCGCCGTCAGGCACGCCGCGCCCACCAGTGCGCCCAGCGAGGAGTACGCGAAGCCGGAGCCGGACTCCTCGCGCTGGAGGGCCGCCGCCTGGGCGGCGGAGACGGGCCCGGTCCCCGGATCCCGGTGCATCGCGGGCGGGAGCAGCGATCCGACGGGATGGACCCGTCCGGAGGCGGCGAAGCCCCAGTCCAGCAGGGAGCGGGCCTCCTCGTACACGGCGAGGCCGCCGCCCTTCTGCGGGTTCATCACCGTCACCAGCAGGCGCCGCCCGTCGCGTTGCGCGGCGGCGATGAGGGTGTGGCCGGCGCGGGTGGTGTAGCCGTTCTTCAGGCCGATGATGCCCGGGTACCTCTTCACCCCGTCGCTGCCAGTCAGCAGCCGGTTGGTGTTGCGGATGCCGAACGTCCAGGTCGGGCTCCCGTCCGGGCGCGTGCCGCCGGGGAAGCGCGTGGCGGCCGTCGCGGCATACTGGGCGAACTGCGGGTCGGCGAGCCCCGACCGCCCGAAGACCGCCAGGTCGTACGCGGAAGACACCTGGCCGGGAGCGTCGTAGCCGTCCGGCGAGACCACGTGGGTGTCCAGCGCGCCCAGCGTCCGCGCCTTGGCCTGCATCTGCGCCGCGGTGGCCTTCCAGCCGCCGTTGAGTTTCGCCAGGACGTGCACGGCGTCGTTGCCGGAACTGAGGAAGACGCCCCGCCACAGATCCGCGATCCGGTAGGTGCGTCCCGGCAGCACCCCCACCATGCTGCTGCCCTCGCCCACCGAGGCCAGCTCGGCGTCGGCGACCGTGTGCAGGGCGCTGCCGGAGAGGCGGGGGAGGGCGGTGAGGGCGAAGAGGGTCTTCATGGTGCTGGCCGGCGGCAGACGCCGGTGCGCATCGTGGGCGGCCAGGACGTCGCCCGTGCCGACGTCCGCCACCAGCCACGACAGGGCGGACAGCTTGCGGGGAAGCGCGGGCGCACCCGGCTTGGGGCGTACGTGGGTGCCCATCCGGTGCAGGAGGGCCTTGCCGACGGAGGCGGGCCGCGGCGGCGGCAGCGGGTCGTTGTGGGGAGCGGCGGCAGCCGGTGGCTGCGTGAGGGCCAGCGCACCGAGGGCGAACGCCGCACCGGTGAGAGCCCCGCGAACACTGGACCTGGTGATCATGCGACCAGCGTAAAAACGGACCGCCCGGCGCGCAGGGCCGCTGGGCCGACCGGCCGAACCGGGGGCCGCCCCGCGGTGAGGGGCGGCCC